>JAFMSA010000159.1 GCA_017353855.1 Alphaproteobacteria bacterium | reverse complement strand
GGGTGTGATCGCATCCAGCCGTGTGCACGAAGCGATCCAGAGTGCGCCCGCGGATCGGAAGTTCATGCATGCGGCGACATATTCCGGGCATCCCGTCTGCTGCGCCGTCGGGCTGCGCAATCTCGAAATCATCGAGGATGAGGGTCTCGTCGATCGCGCAGCGGTAATGGGCCGCCGCCTGTTGTCCGGGCTCGAAGGGTTGCGCGACCTGCCGGTTGTCGGCGATGTGCGCGGGCTCGGGATGATGTGCGGTGTCGAGCTCGTGAGCGATCCGGGCACGAAGGCTCCGGCGCTCGGGCTCGCTGCCGGCGTCACCCGCGAAGCGCTGGCGCGCGGTTTGCTCGCGCGCATCCGCGCCGGAAGCGCCGATCCAGCGATCGGCGATACGATCTGTCTGTCTCCTCCGCTGTCGACGCCCGCCGAGGTAATCGATCGCATTCCCGTTATTCTGCGCGAGGCGCTCTCAGCGGCGACAAAGTAAGCCCTTCTCCTCCCGCGGGGGTACAGGGGGGAGAAGGCGGGACTCGCGGGTCCCCGGACCGGGTCCGGGGAGAGCGGAACGAGCGGCGATCGAATATCGGCACCGCACTGCTATACCGGCGGCCAGACAGGCCCATAAGGACGCCGGACGTGCGGCGATCGTCTCCTGCTTCATCGTGATCCCGACCAAGGATACAAAGTGCCTGCACTGCACGCGGCACAGCCATTCGAGGATGTTCGACGGGCGAGAAGCCAACAAGGCATTGATGCGCTGCCGACCGGGCCGTTCAGCAGTTTTCCGAGCGCGTCGCGCGGGCTCTCGGCCCGGATGTCACCGCGCCGATGACAGCGTGCGGATTCGCCGTTCCTCGCCGCTACGCTTCTCGGGTGCCCCCCGGAAACTGGCGAGCATCGTAGCCGCGCTCGGCGACCGACGCGGGCGCGATCGATGTCGTCCAGACCCGGGCGGCGGTGAATGCGGCCGGAGCCCGAAGAAGATCCCGAGCGGCGGCGGCGAGGTGGACGCCCCCCGAGTATGAGCGACGGATTGCACAAACTCCCGGTGCCGTGCCCCCGCATCACCCGTTACGCCAGACCCACGTTGTTCGGCAGCGAACGCCTGCTATAGTGAGGAAAATCACATCGCGAGGAGAGCCCGGCACAAGGCCCGGGCTTGAAATAGAGGACCCGCAGCGATGGACCTTCGTTACACAGCTGAGGAGTTGGCGTTTCGCGAGGAGCTCCGCGCCTTTTTCCGCGACAACCTGCCGGCGGATATCCGCGAGCGAATGCGGCTCGGGCACGCTCCCAGCAAAGAGGACACCGTTACTTGGCAGCGTATTCTGAATCGGCAGGGCTGGGCCGCCTATAGCTGGCCCAAAGAATACGGCGGTCCGGGCTGGTCGCCGGTGCAGCGCATGATCTTTCTCGAGGAAAACCAGCTGGCGCCGGCGCCGGAGGTGTCGGGCTTCAATATAACGATGATCGGCCCGGTACTGATCCAGTTCGGTACCGAGGAGCAGAGGCAGCGCTTCTTGCCGCGCGCCGCCAATATCGACGATTGGTGGTGCCAGGGATTTTCGGAGCCCGGGGCAGGGTCGGACCTCGCGGCGCTGAAGACCGCAGCCAGACGCGACGGCGATCACTACGTCATCAACGGACAGAAAATCTGGACTTCCACCGCACACCACGCCGACTGGTGCTTCTGTCTGGTGCGCACCGACCCGCACGCCAAGAAGCGTCAGGAAGGGATCTCGTTCCTGCTCGTCGACATGAAGACGCCCGGCATCACGGTGCGTCCGATCATTTCGATCGACGGCAGCCATCACCTCAACGAGGTGTTTTTCGACGATGTGGCGGTCCCCTTATCGCTGCGCGTCGGCGAGGAAAACCGCGGCTGGGACGTCGCAAAATTTCTGCTCGGGCATGAACGCACCGGTATCGCCCGGCTCGGCAAATCGAAGGAGCGAGTCAAGTTCGCGCGCGATGCGGCGCACGAAATGCGCGCCAATGGCCGGCCCCTCATCGAGGATCCCGGTTTTCGCCAGCGCGTCGCGCAGCTCGAGGTAGACATTAAAGCGCTGGAGATCACGCAAATGCGCGTCGTATGCGCGCACGACAGGAGCCGCGAGGGCAGGCCCGATCCGCTGTCGTCGGTGCTCAAAGTCAAAGGCACCGAGCTGCTGCAGGCGACGACCGAGCTCGCCATGGACGTGGGCGGTCCGCTGTCGATGCCGGATTGGGCGCAGGAATTGGCTGCACTCAGCAACGAGCCCGAATTGGGGCCGGTATGGGCAGCAGAGGCGACGAGAAGCTACCTTTTCCTGCGTGCCGCCTCGATTTATGGCGGTACCAACGAAATCCAAAAGAACATCGTTTCTAAAGCCGTACTGGGGCTGTAACTCTGCGTGCACTATTGGCCGTACTGTTCTTGTTCTGCCACTCATCCTCCCGCCGCGCGGGTCCCTCTCTTTCCGGCTGCGGAGACAGAGGAGCGGAGCGAGGGGCTGTGCTCGAAGGGGGTCCCGACAGATGGATTTCGAACTCAATGAAGAGCAGCGACTGTTAGAGGACAGCCTCGCTCGCCTGCTCGCCGATCATTACGGTTTTGACAAGCGCCGCACCTATCTTGCCGAGCCGGAAGGCTGGAGCCGTGCGCTGTGGTCGCAATACGCCGAACTCGGCTTGTTGGGGCTGCCTTTCGCAGAAAGCCATGGCGGGTTTGGCGGCGGACCGACCGACATCATGCTGGTCATGGAGGCGTTCGGCCGCGTGCTCGCGCTCGAACCCTATTTGGCAACGGTTGTGCTCGCCGGAACCGCACTGCGGCTTGCCGGGAACGAGACGCAGAAATCGGCGATGTTGCCGCAGATTTCAGCGGGCGAGATGATCCTTGCCTTTGCCCATGGCGAGCGGCAGGCGCGCTATGATTTGTCCGACGTGGTGACGACCGCCAAGCGCAGGAGCGGCGGGTGGGTGCTGGACGGCGCCAAGAGCGTCGTCCTGCACGGCGACAGCGCTCAGCAGCTGGTCGTCAGTGCGCGCGTTTCCGGTCAGCGCGACGATACGGACGGCATCACCCTGTTTTTGGTCGACAGCGGGGCGACCGGGCTGGCGCGCCGCTTCTACCCAATGCGCGACGGTACGCGTGCTGCGGAGATCTCATTGAGCAGTGTCGAGGTCAGTGCCGACGCGGTGCTCGGTGCAGTTGGTGCCGCGTTCCCGGTCATCGACCGGGTAGTCGAGGCCGGCATTGCAGCGACTGCCGCGGAAGCGGTCGGTGCGATGGAGGCGATGCAATCAATGACACTCGAATACCTGAAAACCCGCCAGCAATTCGGCCGGCCGATCGGCGACTACCAGGTATTGCAGCACCGGGCATCAGAGATGCTCATGGAGCTCGAGCGGGGGCGCAGCATGGCGATGCTGGCAGCGATGACGCTCGAGGAGCCCAATGCGGCCGAGCGAGCGCACAATATCGCAATGGCGAAAGTCGGCGTTGGGCAGGCCAGCAAATTCGTCGCGCAGAACGCAATCCAATTGCACGGCGGCATCGGCATGACGGAAGAATACGCGGTCGGCCACTATTTCCGGCGCTGCATGGTCATCGAGCACATGTTCGGCGACACCGCACACCACCTCTCGCGCCTCGCCGATACGGTGTCGTAAATTGTGGCGATCCGGCGAGGCGAAGCGGGCCGTCTCGCTCAAGCCTTCGGGCATTCGTGGACGCTTCGCGAGTGAAGGAGCGCCGCGGGTGCCTAAAGAACCGGGTCCCGGCCAGACAGGTTTTACCGGACGTGGTGTTAAACCGGCCTGTCACAGACGCACGGAACCTGGTCCCGGAGGCGGGCTTTGCGTTGTCGCCTACAGGACGACAATCCCCGGATGCCTGACAATTATTATTTATGGCTGCGATGCGCTGTCCGAAGCTGCCTCGCAGACGGCGAAACAGGGACTGCCTCTGACCAGATTTCGGTCGATTTCCCGGTTCAGCCTTTCCCGACCGGCGGACGGACCGGAGGGCCGTACCGCGTCTATCCTGAGCCTGCCCGGACATCATCACTGGCCGGTGATTGTGGCCCTCAACAAAGCGCCGCCCGAGGCAGTCGCGCGAGCCCGAGTTAACGGTGGCTCGCAAGAACGCCGGCCAAATCGGCCGAGCGATGACCCTACTGCGCAGGATGGCACCGGTTACAGGCTCCTGAGGCTGCGAGACCGGTCTCTTCGAGGGCCCCGGCGACGATCCTTTTGGGGATCGAATTACCGGCAATTGCGGGCGGTCAAGGCAAAATACCACCCTGCCACTATTCTTTACCCACCACGACGTCGGCAGCGAAGTTTGGAGTGCCGCTGGCTTTACACGGCTGGTGGCGCGCTAGCGCCGCGGCCGTGAATGGCCTGCCAGACGCGTTCGGGCGTCGTCGGCATCTCGATATGGGCGACGCCGAACTCGGAGAGAGCATCCACGATCGCGTTGACCACGACGCCCAGCGCAGGTGTGGTTCCGCCTTCGCCGGCAGGCCTGATTCCGAGAGGGTGCATCGGAGTGGGGACTTCACTGAGTTCGGTGGTGAAGAAAGGCAACGTATCGGCGCGCGGCATAGCATAGTCGAGCAGCGAGCCCGACAACAGCTGGCCTGTCTGGCGATCGTAAACGCAGTATTCGCTCATCGCCTGGCCGATACCCTGCGTGATGCCGCCATGGATCTGGCCATGGACAATCATTGGATTGACCGCACGGCCGACATCGTCGACGGCGCAATAGCGCACCAGCTCGACGACGCCGGTTTCGGGATCGACCTCGACCTCGCAGACATGGCAGCCATACGGGAAGCTGGCTATGTTGACGGTCTCGTCGCTGTGCGCGTTGAGTGGTCCGCGGAGCTCGTCGGGCAGGTCGTTGCGCCGTAAGGCTTCCGCCGCGACCTCGAAGATTCCCACAGAGCGGTCGGTCCCCTTGACCGTGAACCGGCCGTCGGCGAATTCGATATCGCTCACGGCAGCCTCGAACCTATGGCTGGCGATCCTGAGGCCCTTTTCGATAATCTCGCGCGAAGCGTTCATCATGACGATGCTCGCCAGGCGCAGCGCACGGCCGGAATGCGAGCCGCCGCCGACTGACACGCGGTCGGTGTCGCCAGTGACGAGCCGGACGCTGTCGAGCGGCACGCCGAGCCATTCGCCGATAAGCTGAGCAAAGCTCGTCTCGTGCCCCTGACCGTTAGACACAGTTCCGACAACGACCTCGACGAACCCATCGGGCGATACGGTAACCTCCGCGCGCTCGCGCGGTGTCCCGGTTGCCGTATCGACGTAATTGCTGACGCCAATGCCGCGGTATTTGCCGCGTTTTCGCGCGTCGGCCCGCCGGGCAGGAAAGCCGCTCCAGTCGCCGAGCGCAACGACGCGTTCCATGACCCGATGATAGGCGCCGCTGTCGTAGACCATGCCGAACGGATTGCGATAGGGCATTGCGTATTCCGGCACCAGATTGCGGCGCCGCAGTTCCAACCGGTCGAAACCGCATTGCCGCGCAGCGAGATCGATCAGCCGCTCCATCACGAACATCACCTCGGGACGCCCGGAGCTCCGGTAAGGCCGTGTCGGCAATGTGTTGGTGATTGCCGCGCGTGCTCGGAAATGCACTGCCGGCACATGATAAATGCTCGACATGATCTCCACACCCTTGGCGAGCGGCCCGAACGAGATCGGATAGGCGCCGCTGTTGACGAGGTTGGAGCCGCGCATTGCGATGAAATTACCGTCTCGGTCGAGAGCAAGCTCGGCTGTGACTGCGAGATCGCGCGCCTGGTAGTCGCACAGAAACGCCTCCTGCCGCTCGCACGTCCATTTGACCGGACGGCCGACACGCCGCGCCGCCCAGGTCACCAACGCAAACTCCGGATTGAACGAACCGCGCGTCCCGAAATTGCCGCCGACCTCGTGCATGACGACCCGCACTTCGTCCTCGGGCACGCCGAGAATTTTTGCGAGTTCCTGCTTTGGGCGAACGGCGCCGCCGATTCCGGCGTAGAGCGTGTATCGTCCGGTTTCCCGGTCATAGGCGCCGAGCGCGGCGCGCGGCTCCATCGGGACCCCGGCAATGCGCGGAATCCAGGTCTCGAACCTGACGACGTGCGCTGCCTGCGCAAAGGCCGCTTCGGTCGCGACGGGGTCGCCGACCTCCGCGTCGATGCTGGTATTGGACGATCCGTCGCCGCGTGCGAGCGGTGCTTGGGGTCCGACTGCGGTCAGGGAATGAGCCACTGAGGGCAGCGGCTCGTACTCGACAGCCACGAGCTCTGCCGCGTCCTTCGCCTGCGCGAGGGTGGCAGCAATGACCATAGCGACAATCTCGCCGCAGTGGTGTGCTTCACGCGCCGTCATTGGATAATGCGGCGGGATGAAGGGCGGGGAGCCGTCCTTGCTCACGAGCGTGATGTCGGCGGGATGTCTCGTTCCCGTCGAATGCGGTATGGCCTGCAGCCCATCGGCGAGCAAGTCCTGGCCGGTCATCACTGCAAGCACGCCGGGTGCGGCCGCCGCCGCACCGGTCTCGGTCGATCGGATCAGCGCATGCGCGTGCGGCGAACGTACCATAACCGCATAGGCCTGGCCGGGGAAGTTGAAGTCGTCGCTGTAGCAGCCCTTTCCGGTCAGCAGCCGGAAGTCCTCGCGCCTGCGAACCGGTTGCCCGATCCCGTAATTCTTGGAAGTTGCCCGCATCGATCCCTCTCGAGAAAGCTCCGCATCCTAGCAACACCACCGGCTTGCGCAAAAGTGACGGCCCTCGGGGCAACTAGAATCAAAGAATCAAAGAACATCGGGCATTTCGCGGCGGCGGATTTTAAATCGACAACGGCCCTGCAGCCGGAGCGCCTCGGACAGCGGGTGTCCTGCGTTCGGTGATCGCATTACGCCGTCTTGATAGGGCTGACGATGTCGCCAAGGTGTCGCCAAGAACATTGATTGGGTGCTTGCGGCCGTTCGGCCGAAGCGATCCGCCTCCGTGATTTTCCACAGAAGCTCAGCCTTGCATCCGGCGTGCGCGCTTCGTAATGATGATCGGCTCTGCTCGCTTCCGTGAGCGCATAGCGCGGAGAAGTCCATCAGTTATGACCCGGGGAATCTCCGGCTGATCCGGGTCTGCCGTCGAGCCGGCAGACCTGCAGAGCGCGGTCGAAAGTCACACTCTATCGGTCGCGTCTCGTCGCGATCCGGCCCACCGCCTGAGCGGCGCTGAGTTGAGCCTTGATGAGCCGCAATCGGCAAATCCTCGACGGTGCCGCCCGCGGGCGCCCAGCGCGATCTGCGGCGCAACGACCGTCCTCGTTCCCGGAACCGGCTTCATCGCGGCAGGAGGCTCACGCCCATCAGGAATTCGTCAATCGCGCGCGCACACTGGCGGCCCTCGCGGATCGCCCAGACGACGAGCGACTGGCCGCGCCGCATGTCGCCGGCCGCGAATATCTTCGCCACCGAGGTGCGGTAATCGAGGGTATTGGCCCGGACATTGCCCCGCGGGTCGAGCTCTACACCGGATTGCTCGACCATGCCGGGACGGCGGGAGCCGAGAAAACCCATCGCGAGCAGCACGAGATCGGCCTTCAGCATGAAACCGCTGTCGGGGATTTCCTGCATCACAAAGCGGCCGTCTGGACCTTTCAGCCAGTCGACGCGCACGCATTCGAGCGCGCTGACGCAGCCCCCCTCGCCGACCGCGCGCTTGGTCAATACTGCCCAGTCGCGCTCGCAGCCCTCTTCCTGAGAGGACGAGGTCCGCAATTTCATCGGCCAGTCGGGCCAGGTCAGCGCCTTGTTCTCGTGTTCCGGCGGTCTGGACAGGATTTCCAGCTGTGTGATCGAGGCTGCTCCCTGTCGCACCGACGTGCCAATACAGTCTGAACCGGTGTCGCCCCCGCCAATCACCACGACGTGCTTGCCTTTGGTCGTGATCGTGCCGCGCGGTGCGGCGCGCTCCTCGGGATCGCCGGCATTGCGCTTGTTCTGCTGCGGCAGGAAATCCATCGCGAAATGGATGCCGTCGAGCTCGCGCCCCGGCACCTCGAGATCACGCGGCGCCTCGGCGCCGCCGGTCATCGCAACTGCGTCGAACTCGTCGAGGAGCGCTGCCATCGGCAGAGCGACGCCAACCTCAACCCC
>JAFMSA010000738.1 GCA_017353855.1 Alphaproteobacteria bacterium | reverse complement strand
GGCAGGCGATCGCCGCCCGGGCCAGCGTGATCCGGTTGGCTGCGCCCAGACGCGGATGAGGGTGGTACGCCCACAGCCCGCGCTCGACGGCAATCAGCAGCCCGGTGAACAGCAGTAGTCCGCTCGCCGCCGGCAGGGCGCCGAGTGCGCCGCCGAGAACGGGAACCGGTGCGGCCGCGACGGCGAGCCCCAGAGAGCGGGCAAAAAACGCGCGCGTCTCGCGCATCAGCGCGAGCGAAGACGACGGGGGCGGAGGCGTTCGGATCGACATCGCTGCAGGTTGGGTGTATCTGGCAATCGTGGTCTGCCGGGACCGGATGGACACACGGCCCCTCTCACAACCTTTCCCGGAGCCCGGATATTCCATGGCGCTGCGGTGCTTGACGAGAGTTTGATGACAGCCCAGGGGTGCGCTTTTTGGGTGACCGCACCCGGCCGCGGCGAAATCCGGGCTGAGCCGTTGCGGGTCCCCGGACCGGGTGAGCTGATGATCCGAACCCGGGTCAGCGCGGTCAGCCGAGGCACCGAAACCCTCGTCTTCCGCGGCGAGGTGCCGCAGAGCGAATGGCGCCGGATGCGCTGTCCTTTTCAGGAAGGCGAGTTCCCCGCACCGGTCAAATACGGCTATTCGACCGTCGGGATCGTGGAGGAGGGTCCCCGCGAAATTCTCGGTCGCCGGGTATTCTGCCTGCATCCCCACCAGGACCGGTTCATCGTGCCGCGGGAAGCCGTCATCGACATTCCCGACGAGATCCCGGATCGTCGTGCGGGCCTGGCCGCCAATATGGAAACGGCCGTTAACGGGTTGTGGGACGCCGCGCCGGGCCCGGGAGACCGGATAGCGGTCATCGGCGCCGGCCTCGTCGGCTCCCTGACGGCGGCACTGGCAGCACGGCTACCCGGCGCGGAAGTCGAGCTTATCGACATCGATCCGGCTCGCGAGGGCCTCGCGGCGGCGCTGGGGTGCCGCTTTGCGGCGCCGCAAAACGCCCGGCCGCAGGCCGATCTCGTCATTCATTCGAGCGGTGCGCCGGAGGGGCTCGCAACGGCGCTCACCCTTGCCGGCTTCGAGGCGTGCGTGCTCGAATTGAGCTGGTACGGCACGCGAACGGTCCCGCTCGCGCTCGGCGGCGCGTTTCATTCGCAGCGTCTGAGGCTGCGCTCCTCGCAGGTCGGCGCCGTGCCGGCGGAAAGACGGATGCGCTGGCCGCGCCGGCGGCGCTTGGGGCTCGCGCTTTCACTGCTGCGCGACCCGAGTTTCGACATTCTGCTGTCCGGAGAGAGCGACTTCACGTCGTTGCCGGATCTGATGGCGCGGCTTGCAGTCTCCCCGGCCGGCGTGCTCTGTCACACGCTCCGTTACGATTGAAGCCCGGGTCCCGCCATGTACAGCCTCACCGTCAGCCACCACTTCATGATTGCCCACAGCCTGGTCGGGGCGGGTTTCGGACCGGCACAGCAGCTGCACGGCGCGACCTTTGTCGTCGAGGCCGAACTGCGCAGGGGCGCGCTCGACGCCGACGGCATCGTTTGCGATATCGGCCGCGCGCTCGACCTTCTCAAAGCGATCACCGCCGAGCTCGATTACCGCAATCTCGACGAGCTGGCGGAGTTCCGCGGACGCAATACGACAACCGAGTTCCTCGCCGGCGAGATCCATCGGCGGCTGTCGCGCCGCATTAAGGAAGGTGCGCTCGGGCCCCCCGCGATCGAGAGCCTGAAGGTGGTGCTCCGCGAGACGCCGGTAGCCTGGGCGGCCTACGACGCTTCGCTCGAATGAGTGAACTCGCCTTTATCGTTCCAGGGCGTCTCGACCAGCTCACCGGCGGCTACCTCTATGACCGTCACATCGTCGACGGGCTGCGCGCCCGCGGGCGCGCCGTAACGGTCGTCGAGCTCGCGCCGGGGCCGGACGGATCAGCGCTCACGGCAATTCCCGACGGGACCACGACTGTCATCGACGGGCTCGCCTTCCCGCAGCTCGAACAAATCCTCGCAGCACAGGCCGCGCGCCTGCAGCTCGTCGCGTTCATCCACCATTCGCTGGCGGAGGAGCCGGGGATCTCGCGCAGCGATTCCGCGAAGCTCGCCCGCCTGGAAGCGGCCTTGCTGCCCCGGTTTCGCGGCGTTGTCTGTCCGAGCCGGGGGACCGCCGCCGCGATGGGGCGATACGGTGTCTCGCCGGAACGGATCGCAGTCGTCCCGCCCGGCACGGCAAAACCCCGAACCACGCGACGGCCGCGCCCTTGCCGCGCCCGCGCGCTGCTCTGCGTCGCAAGCCTCGTCCCGCGCAAAGGCCATCGCGTCCTCATCGAAGCGTTGGCGAGATTGCGCGATCTCAATTGGCGATTGCTCTGCGTGGGGTCGCTCGACCGCGATCCGGCGACGGCGCGAGGGGTTCGGCGACTGATCCCGGCGGTCGGGCTCGCCCGACGCATCAGGCTCGCCGGTGAATGGCCGCACAGCTCGGTTACCCGGGCTTACCAAGCGGCCGACATATTCGTCCTGCCGTCGTTCCATGAAGGCTACGGCATGGCGTATGCGGAGGCGATGGTTCACGGGCTGCCGATCATTGCGACCACGGCCGGCGCAATTCCGGAAACCGTGCCCCGCAAGGCCGGGCTGCTGGTGCCGCCCGGCGACCCCGCAGCTCTCGCACGGGCGCTGCAGCGGGCGCTTGCCGAGCCCGCGCTCGTCACCAGGC
>JAFMSA010000737.1 GCA_017353855.1 Alphaproteobacteria bacterium | reverse complement strand
TTCTCCAGCGCCAGCTTGACGGCGCGGCTTTTCTCGGTCGAGATCGTCGATACGCGGTCCACCGCCTCGGCGAAGGATTTGCAGTCGACCTCGAGCACCTTGTCGTTATTTCCCGGGATCACGCGATCGTAATCCGGGAAAGTACCGTCGATCAGTTTGGAGGTAAGCGTCGCCTCGCCGACAACGGTGCGAATCTTAGAGTCGCTCAATCCGACCTGGACCTCGTCTTCGCCTTCCTCGACCAGTTTCCTGAGTTCCAGCACGGTCTTGCGCGGAATGATGACGCCCGGCATGCCGGCGGCACCCTCGGGAAGAACCATTTCCATCCGGGCGAGCCGATGTCCGTCTGTTGCTACTGCACGGATCACCGGCACCTCGTCGGCTTTGGTCGCGTGCAGATAGATGCCGTTCAGATAATAGCGGGTTTCCTCGGTCGAAATCGCGAACCGAGTCCGATCGATCAACGTCCGAAGCTCGGTTGTTGTTAGCGAGAAATTGTGAGGAAGCTCGCCGCCGACCATCAGCGGGTAGTCTTCCGACGGCAGACAGGCGAGAGTGAAAGTCGACCTGCCCGAGCGCAGAACGATCGCGTTGCGCTCGCTGTGGGTTTCGATCTCGATCTGCGCCCCTTCGCGTAGCTTGCGAACGATATCGTAGAGCGTGTGTGCCGAAGCCGTCGTTCGGCCCTCCTGCTCAATATCGCCCGCGACGCGCTCGATGATCTCGAGATCCATATCGGTCGCGCTCAGTGCGAGCCTTCCAGCCTCGGCTTGCAGCAAGACGTTCGATAAGATCGGGATCGTCGTCCGGCGCTCGACCACGCTCTGCACATGACTTAATGCCTTTAGGAAAGCCGCCCGTTCGATGGTCAGTTTCATCGAATGTTTCCGGGGCGGATACCCCGGCCTTCAGGTCTGGGCAAGAGCCCCGCCGCAAGGGCGGGGACTCCCCGGGTTTGTCCGCAAGGACCACGTGAGGCAGAGCCGTCGCTCCGGCTCTTCTCGCCGATGTCGCCGGGCAGCGTTTGAGATAAGCCCGTTTCGTTCCCACCCCAACGGCTGTCTGCAGCCTGGCCTTCAAGAGGTCCGGACTGAGGAGGCATTCGCTCGTTGGTCTTAAACTTCCCGGTCAACGTAGTCTCCAGTTGCCTTTCGACTTAGGGGGTCAAGCCTAGGCTTCCGAGAAATTAGCCTTGGGTTGCTTACGCTGCCACACAGGAGTCGCGCGAACCGGCGCCGACCCCTCTGCAACCGACCCGGAGGCTCGTCGGCACCGCGTCGCATTAACCCGACGCGACCGCATCATAACACGAACCGGAAGGCGCCTCAGCATCCCTGCGCTGTTTTTGCAGACTTGCCGGCGGCGGTAGTCCATCACAGTCGCCGAGAGTGCCTGCCGCGGGTTCACCTCCCGGATCGGCGAGAAGCCGGACACGGTTCGCCTGCGCCAGGCATCCGCCCGTTGCCCGGCCGCGGCGGGGCGGCCGCACCGCTGCTGTCCCCGAAATTCCTGCTTCGTTCCGGTGGTCTGCCCGCTTGCAATCGACGAGCTCGGCAATGCCGATCGCGCGCCGAGGACAGGAATGGCATTGGTCTGACGATACGGTTGGCGGCGCGAGCGCGATGGCGGCGGGCGCGGCAAAGGCGCGCCCAATATGCGACCGCCCACGGCGCGGCAATTCAACCCAGAACGTCGCGCTGGCGCCGGCGCCATGCCGACCGCGCGATTTGCGCCCGTACGACGGGCCGGCTCTCGGCCGAGAGCGCACCTCGGGCGAGCCGGCGTTACGCACCGATGGCCATTTCTTAAGCACGGCGGTTTGCTTGGTGAGCTCTTCCCGCTCGCGGATTGGCCAAAGCCCGACGCCGCCCTCGCCATAGCGGTCCCCACCGGGATGCGTCGAGCCGCAAAACCGATCGCAGTGGCCCCTTCGGCCGCCGCTTATCCTCCAACCCAGGGGCTTGCGCGGCGCACTCTGGTCAGCGTTGCAGCATCCGCCGCAGCAGCTCGACATCCTCCGCCAGTGCCGGATCGCCGTCCTTGAGCTCCTCGATCTTGCGTACCGCATGCATGACGGTGGTGTGATCGCGACCGCCGAATTTCCGGCCGATTTCGGGTAACGAACGAGTCGTCAGCTGTTTGGCGAGGTACATCGCGACCTGCCGCGGTCGGGCGACGGTGCGGGCGCGGCGGTCGGAGGTCATCTCGCCCAACCGCATGTTGAAGTGCTCGGCCACTTTCTTCTGGATTTCGTCGATCGTGACCCGCCGTTCGCTCGAGCGGAGCAAGTCATGGAGCACCTCCTGCATGCTCTCGAGCGTGATGTCACGCCCGACCAGCTGCACATGCGCGGCGATCCGGTTTAACGCCCCTTCCAATTCTCTGACGTTCGAGGTGATCTTGTGGGCGAGGAATTCCATCACTTTGGGGGGTATGCGTACCCCGTTTTGCTCGGCTTTCGAC
The DNA here is from genome assembly GCA_017353855.1 of Alphaproteobacteria bacterium. Taxonomy (GTDB): domain Bacteria; phylum Pseudomonadota; class Alphaproteobacteria; order ATCC43930; family CGMCC-115725; genus AP-15. The sequence continues at coordinate 242 of JAFMSA010000737.1, read as the reverse complement.
TGCAATATTCCCAGCCGCAGCTCGTAAGTTGTCGGATGCAGATCGGCAACCAAGCCCCAGCCCAGCCGGGAGCGCATGCGCTCCTCCAGCCCCTCCAGGTCGGACGGCGATTTGTCGGCCGAAATCACGATCTGCCGGTTCTCGTCGACGAGCGCGTTAAACGTGTGAAAGAACTCCTCCTGCGTCGACTCCTTTCCGCTGATGAATTGAACATCGTCAATCATCAACAAATCAACCGAGCG
>JAFMSA010000736.1 GCA_017353855.1 Alphaproteobacteria bacterium | reverse complement strand
AGCTCTTGCACCTTGCGGAATCGAGAATAGCGGGCGCCCTCGTGGATGACGGTGACGCGCTGGCTGGAAAACAGCCCGTCGACCGCCGGGTGCGAGCCGATCGGCACGGGATTGGCGATGTCGTGCGAGGCACCGATGAACAAAAACGCGGAGCCGGCGATCGCTGCGTGACCGACCGAGGCCAATGCGGCGCCATTGTGCCGGGTATACCAAAAGTCCGGTTTCGAGGGCAGGTGACGCAGGTTCGTGCGGCAGGTGGCGAGCCGCACTCCTGCTTCCGCGGCGACTGGCTGGAGGCTCTCGAATGCTCTTTGAAACCGTTGAATTTCGGCATCCTGCGCCCGCTTCCCGATGTCGAAGCCGTGAATAAAAAGCGCCTCCCGAATAAATGCGGGATCGTTCTTGTCATAAAGGCGATGGTTGCGCATCAGCATGTGAAACCCATCGACGCCGCCCGAGAGGAATGCAACACCGCGTCGTGGATGCGCCGGTACCCGGCGTCCCACTTTAGGGCTGGTTTCGATTGACGGCAGCGGATAGGGCATCCCGCCCCAGCTCTTCCACCACGCATGGGCGGCGTAGAGTCCTTCGACGAGCATCGGGCAAGCCCGGCCGTCGATACGCAGTCTTGCCTCTCCGTGTACTGCGGCGAGAGGAAAACAGGCGGCGAGGAATGCGTCCGCGCAGGCCTCGTCGGCCGGTGTTGACGGGCATCGCGGGTCCTCGGTGATTTCGAAAAAGAGCTCCTGATCGGGAAATGCCCGATCCTCCCAGGATACGACGGCGGAGGTTGCGCGCACGCTGTCGAAGGTCGTGGTGCCAAAGTTGCGAATGATCATCAGGTGCCCCTCTGGCGCGCGGTGGCGACGCGCCGGGCGAGGTCGGGAAGTGACCGCGACGATGGATACTGTTTGTTCTCTCAACAGATCTTTACCGGACTCGCGTCAAAAAACCGTCAATCGGGGCTGTGGATCCGATGCCAGACTTTCGGACTGGGTTGCGGGGCGGGATGCATCCATCTAGCATCCGCCGCGCCTCCCCCCGGATCGGGAAGCACTTCATCACTGCCTCCCGAAGGTTCTCATGACGCAAATCGAATCCCACTGCCGGGCCCGGCGCTGATGTGCGTGACCTGGGGGCGGAGGCCTTCTCACGAGGAGGTGGTATGACGGCCCGACAGCGGGTGCTGCACCTGACGCTGGTCACGACGTGCTCGCTGGGAATAGTGGCCTCGACGATCTATGTGCCGTCGATACCGGCGATTGCCCAGGCGCTCGGGGCGTCAGTGGCTCGCGTGCAATTCACGTTTGTGGGCTATCTTCTGGCGTTTGCGGCAAGCATGCCGGTCCTCGGGACCGTTTCCGACCGATACGGGCGCAAGCGAACGATGATCTTTGGCGTCGCGCTCGGCGTTCTCGGCAGCGCCGTCTGCGCGGCGAGCCCGAATATCGAATCGCTCATCTTCGGGCGAATCATCCAGGGGATCGGGTTTTCCGGCGGAATGGTCGTCGGACGCGCCATCGTCCGCGACCTCTACGATCGGGACGGTGCGGCGCAGATCATCGCCGGCTTGTCTATTGCGATTACACTGGCGCAGGCGTTCGCACCGATTCCCGGCGGTTACCTGCAGGAATGGGTCGGCTGGCGTGCGAATTTTACGGCGGTCGGGCTGCTGGCCGCCGCGGCCCTGCTGCTCGTCATCCGGTTTGTGCCCGAACTGCGCCCGGCGGACGGCGCCTCGCGGCAAGGCGCAGGCGTCGTCCTGCGAAACATGCGCGCGGGCTATCGCGCGCTGATCGGAACCCGGCGCTTTGTCGGTTATGCGCTGACGGCCACCGGTGCGCACGCCGGATTCCACATCTTTGCCGCCGGCGCCCCGGCGGTACTGATCACTGGGTTGGGAATTTCTCCCGAACACTACGGTTATTACGCATCGTTACCGCCATTGGGCTTTATCATCGGAAGCTTTGTATCGAACCGGATAACACGGCGTTTGGGCGTCGATGCGTTGATCGCAATGGGCAGCGCGCTGCTGGTCCCGGCCGGTTGTGTAATGGTCGTCCTGGCGTTGCTCCACGCGACGAGCCCATACGCCATTGTGGGCCCCATGGTCGTGATCTGCTGCGCCAGCGGTCTGATCACGCCCAATGCCGTCGCGGGCAGCCTCAGTGTCAACGTCGGCATCATCGGCGCGGCTTCGGGGCTTGCCAGTTTCATGCAGATGACGGGCGCGGCAGCGGCGACCGCGGCGCTTTCGCTCGGCGGCAGCGGGAATCCGCTGTTGCTGGCCATCGTCATCGCTGCGGCCGGCTTGTTCGCGGTGACGGCCTTTGGATCTCTGACACGGTTCGGGCGGCCCCCTGCGAAGGTCGTCAGCAGCGCGCAGGCGTCTGTCTAGTCTGACAAATCCCTCGCCCTTCGGGCAAGGCGGCGTTAGGGTCGCAAGGCGCCCGCATCGGGGTGCCGGCGCGGGTACCTCGAGACCGTGGGGTGTATAAGGCATGAGCGACACCGAGATCGGCGCACTGCGCGCGAAACTGGCCGGCAGACCCCGGTCGGAGGACTACAGGCAGCGGCGCAGGGACATCGACACGCGCGGGCTCGAATACGGCTTGCCGTCCGACGTCACCGTGGAACCCGTGGATGCGGCCGGAGTGCCGGCCGAGTGGACATCGACACCGGATGCCGACCGGGATGCCGCACTC
>JAFMSA010000735.1 GCA_017353855.1 Alphaproteobacteria bacterium | reverse complement strand
CGCGCGGCGGCATATCGTTGACGACCTCGCCTGCGATGATGACATCGCCCGCCGATTGCTTCTCCAAACCGGCGATGATGCGCAGAAAGGTCGTCTTGCCGCAGCCGGATGGCCCCAGCAGCACCAGGAATTCGCCATCCCGCACTGCGAGGCTGATACCGTCAACTGCGGTAACCTCACCAAACTTTTTGGATACTTCGTGGGCTGAAACGGCAGCCATCGCACCCAACCCCGACGATATTAACCGGTCTGCCGCGGTGCCCGGATTGCACCGGGCACCGGCACGAGTCCGCCGCTCAGACCTGCCATTTCTTGAAGATTTGGTCGGTCTGGTTGGTCGCCCACTTGACCGCTTCTTCAGGCGTCATCTGCCCGGTCGCCGCCTTCGTCATCATGTCGCAGATGACGAAATCGTTATAGACTTCATCCGTCGCCGCCCAGGCCGGCCCTGGATAACCGGCAGCGGCGCTCCACTCATCCGAGGTCTGCAGCACTGCCAGCTTTGTAGGCGGGTGTGAGGTCGGATCGTTGGAAAGTATGGGCATCGGTTTCGGCACGATATTGGCGTAGATCGGCATGTTGTAGCCGGTGCTCGCCTTGAACGCGTCGACCCAATGATCGACGTAATACTTCAGGAAGCCGATCCCCGCTTCCTTATTTTTGGCGAATTTCCAGATCCCGTATGAGTTCGACGCAGCGCCCTGCATCTGGCGTACGGGCCCTTTCGGCGGCTTCATCACGAAGATGTCGTCGGCGATCTCCTCGCTGAGCCGCTGGGCAGTCCGATAAGCCGAGATCGGATTGACGATGAACGAGGCGACGCCGGAATCGATGTACTGGTTATTGCTGGCGTCGTTCCAGGACAGTACCTCGCTGGTCATCGCCTCCTTATAGAGCGCGGCGACGAGCTTGACGGCCTCGACTGCCGCCTTGCTGTCGAGCGTGACATGCTTGCCGGTCTCGTCCTGGACGCTTGCGCCGTAGCTCCACAAGAGACCGCGCCAGCACAAATTCGGATCGTTGCTGCGGGCCAGCGAGCAGCCGACCGGATGCCCCTTTGCCTTCAGCTTGGCGCCGCCCGTCCGCACGTCTTCCCAGGTTTCCGGCAACGAGCCGATCTCTTCCCAAAGACTCTTACGATACATGCTCGGGTTGTTGATGTAATAATCCGGATAGGCTGACCAAGTGTGATCTTCCGGATTGTAGCCGATTTGCGTACCTATAATGCTTATCTTGCCATATTTCTTCTCAGCATAGTCGACGACCGGAGTCATATCGTTCAAATATTTACGGTAAAGATGAGGACCACCGGCGCCGTTCCACATGAACAAGTCGTGCCCTGACCCCGCCGCAACTTCGGCCGCTGCGCGCGCGGCGATGTCCTGTTCCGGGATGTGGTCGACAGTCACTGCGATGCCGTTCTTTTCTCCCCAGTCGCGCGCAAAGTTGTCGAACCACCTGTCAAAGGCAGGGACGAAATGGCTCCATTGCAGGATCGTCAGCGTCTTCGTCTGCGCGTAAGCCCGCGAGATGAACGGCGCGGAGATCGTCGGGGCCAGGCCGGCCGCCGCAGCCCCGAGCCCGGCCTTCGTCAGAAACCCGCGCCGCGTCACCGGCATAAAACGCCTTCCGGTTCCCGTGCCCATCAGAGTGCCTCCTCCTATGATCCATCGGTTCGCGGTCGGCGCGGCCGCTCTGTGGCTTTGCCGCACCACCGCGCCTTCCTTGTTTGCTCAAGCGGCCCCGAATAGGCGCAGCGCAGCGCCGGCGAAGCTCGCGCTGACGACGAGCAGCGCCGCTCCGACTGCAAGAAAGCCGACCAGCACCGGAACGCCAAATGGCGTCATGATCACCGAGAGGATTCCCAGAATGATCGCCGCAAGCCCGGCGAGGGCCTCCAGCCCGCTAATCGCCGGTGAGGTCTGATAGGTGACCATTTGCTGCTCCATTGCGCCGCTCGCGACGCGCATGGTCCTCGGCCGCATGCTGATGAAGCCGCCGAGCAGCAGTGAGCTGCCGAACACGATCAACGCGGGAGCAAGCAAGTGAGCCGTGTTCACCCCGACAAGAGCCAGGATACCAAGCACGATCCCGGTGAGACCGCCCGCGCAGTGAACCATCGCTTCGCCACCGAATATGGCGTCCGGCGCGTTCGCGCTCGCGGGTTGCGTTAGTTTTGCCTCTTCGGCGCCGCTGTTGAATCCCTGAACGATCAAACCAACGCCGATCACAATCGTCGCGATCGACGCCATTACGTCGACCGACACACCGGCGAGAGCGATGATCGCCAGGGCGATCACCGCAATCCCTACGGCGCTCTCGGTCAACAAACCAACCGGTTCTGCCACGCTCGCCCGGCCTGTACTTTCGATGTAGCTCGCCATCTCATTCCTCCTTCGATCACCGCCACAGCATTTGAGGCGGCGCCAAATCGGCGCGATCCGAGAGGGCGTCTGGGCTTGCCGAGGACCGACTGCGGCCCGCTCCCGTAGACCCTACTATCGCGCTCGTGTTATTGCTGACCATCAAATGTGCGCTGCGGATTAACCCGTCCCGTTCGCCTCATTAATTTTTGGTTAGATAACGCCGGAGAGAGATCTCTCGGGGACGCCATTTTGATCATCGTGGCGCTGAGGCCGCGGCCTGAACCGATTAGAGGGTGCGTGCTTCCGCCTTCGCGATGACCGGCCTCAGGCTGCTGCCGTC
>JAFMSA010000158.1 GCA_017353855.1 Alphaproteobacteria bacterium | reverse complement strand
CAACATCCGGCACACCGGGCAGGTCATGTTCGAGGATTTCGCGATCAAGCGCGGCTCGCCCGAGTTGATGGCGGCATGGAGCGCGATCGAGATCGCTTCCTGGGATATCCTCGGCAAGCGTACCGGACTGCCCGTCTACAATCTGATCGGCGGCGCCTCGCGCGAGCGCGTGCGGGTTTACGCCAACGGCTGGTCGCGCGGATCGACGATCGAGGAAGGGGTCGAGCGCGGGCTGCGGGTCAAGGCGATGGGCTTCACTGCGGCCAAATTCGATCCGTTTCCCGGGCCGTGGCGCACCTATGTCGATCGCCGCGACGAGGATTTCGCGATTGACTATGTGCGGGCGATGCGCCAGGCGCTGGGACCCGATTTCGAGCTTCTGATCGAGGCGCACCGACGGTTCGCCCCGGCGCATGCCATTCGCATCGCCCAGCGTTTGGCGCAGTTCGAGGTCGACTGGTACGAGGAGCCGTGCTTGTCGGAGAACATTGATCTCGTCGCGGAAGTCCGTCGCGCCGTGCCGATTCCGATCGTCACCGGCGAGGCGATCTATTCGAAAGAGGCGTTTTTCGAATGCCTCGCAAAACGCGCCGCGGATATCCTCAATCCCGACATCTGCGTCGTCGGCGGGATCACCGCGATGCTCGACATTGCCGCGATGGCGCAGCCGCAGGCGGTCGTGATGGCACCGCACAATTTTAACAGCACGCTCGTCGGATTGGCCGCGAGTGTGCATGTATGCGCGGTAATCCCCAACTTTCGGATCACCGAGTATTTCGTGAACTTCGAGGATCTGTGCCGCGAGATCGCAACCGCGTCACTGACCGTTCGGGACGGCTGGATCGACTTGCCGGCCACACCCGGACTCGGCATCGACATCGATGTCGCGAAATTGCGCGCGCATCCGCATCACGAAGCCACGCACCGCGGCTTCCGCCAGTATTGGGAGGAATATCCGAGGAAGGGCTATACGCCGAAGCTCTAGCGCAACAGCTGCGTGGTCGTCGTCGGTCGGGTCGAGCACCTCGCCGCGACTATTCGTCGGAATGCCGCCCGGGTCGTAATGCGCCCCAGGCAGAACCGCAATCGGCTGCTGCGTCGGATCGACGCCGGCAAAGATTTTTGGCGCCTCGCAAATGCCCGCGAGCCGCTGATGCCGCGCCGTCGGATCGAGGTGCTCGAGAATAGCAGGATGCGGTCGCGCTGCGGCCCGCATCCGGCTTTCGCGGACTTCGATCGCCTGGCGGCTCACGATCTTCCGCGCAGCGAGGTGCTCCGTGGCAGGCGCACGGCGCCGGTGTCGGGATCGTGGCTGCCACGGCAGAGGCCGCGGGTCTGGAACGCTGCTGTTCGGCACTGACCGCTGCGTGCTCGTCGCGGCGCCCCAGCACCTGTTGGCGGGAATGGAACGCGTCGCCTTTGGCGAAGTGGTCGATTTCAAACCCATCGGTTTGTACGCGACGAGGGCGCTGCCGCGCTTCCTTGCGCAAAGCAAAGGCCGAGACGACCGGCAGCCGCGGACGGAGGGGCGGGCCGCAATCTGACGATCTGCGTGTGCGGGGGGCGGATCTGCCGGTCTCGCGCGTGAGCTTGTGCGCCCGCCAGGCCGCACCCGCCCGCTCCCCCTCGACCTTCCGGGGTTTAAGCTGCCACCGCGGCGAGGTTGAAGGCGGCGGCCATCAGCGAGCGGGTGTATGGGTGTGCGGGCGCGGTCATGACGCGCTCGGTGGGGCCGGCCTCGACGATCTTGCCGTCTTTCATGACGAGGATCTCGTGCGCCAGCGCGCGCACGACCCTGAGATCGTGGCTGATGAACAGGTAGGCGAGACCGTGGCGGGTCTGCAATTCGCGCAACAACTCGACAATCTGTGCCTGCACCGACATGTCGAGCGCCGAGGTCGGCTCGTCGAGCACGACAAAGCGGGGCTTTAGAACGAGTGCGCGTGCGATCGCAATGCGCTGACGCTGGCCCCCCGAGAATTCGTGCGGGTAACGCTCGGCCGAGTCCGGGTCGAGCCCGACCTCGGCGAGTGCGGTCTCGATCAGCCGCCGGCGCTCGCCGGGATTGGCTGCAAGGCGGTGCACCTTGAGCCCTTCTCCGACGATCTGCGCGACCGAGAGCCGTGGCGACAGGCTCGAGAACGGGTCCTGAAAGACCACCTGCATTTCGCGGCGCAGCGGCCGCAATTGCCGCTGGCTGAGGGCGGCGATATCGCCGCCGGAAAACCGGATTTGACCCTGGGCCTCGGTCAGCCGCAGCAGCGCCAGGCCCAATGTCGTCTTGCCCGAGCCGCTCTCGCCGACAACCCCGAGCGTCGTGCCGCTCTTCACGGCAAGTGACACGCCATCCACGGCCTTGACGTGTCCGCGAACCCGCCGCAGCACCCCGCGGCGTATCGGAAACCAGACCTTGACTTCCTCAGCCGCGATCATCTCCCCCGCGGCGGGATCGGCGGGCGCCGCCAGGCCTTTAGGCTCGGCGGTAAGCAGGCGCCGGGTGTAGGGGTGGCGCGGATGGGAGAAGATTTCGTCCGCCGGACCCGCCTCGACGATCTCGCCGCCGGTCATGATGCAGATCTTGTCTGCCATCTTGCGGACGATCGTCAGGTCGTGCGTGATCAGTAGCAGGGCCATGCCGAAGCGGTCGCGCAGATCCGTAAGGAGCTCGAGGATGTGCGCCTGGATCGTCACGTCGAGAGCGGTTGTCGGCTCATCCGCGATCAGAATGTCGGGCTCGTTGGCGATTGCCATTGCGATCATTACGCGCTGTCGCTGGCCGCCGGAGAGTTGATGAGGATAGGCGGCGAGCCGGCCTTCGGCGTCCGCCAGACCCACGAGGCGGAGCAGCTCGATCGTGCGGCTGCGCGCCGCCTGCGCGGTCATATGTCGGTGGATCAGCAGCGTTTCGGCGATCTGCCGCTCGAGCGTATGCAGCGGATTGAGCGAGGTCATCGGCTCCTGAAAGACCATCGCGATCCGGTCGCCGCGCACCCGTCGCAGCCGTTCGGGTGCGCCGCCCACTAGTTCCTCGCCGGCAAAGCGGATGCTGCTGCCTGGGGCATGGGCCGCGATCGGGTAAGGCAAAAGCTGCAGCACCGACAGCGCGGTGACACTCTTTCCCGAGCCGCTCTCGCCCACCAGTGCCAGCCTCTCGCCGCGCTCCAATGTGAACGAGACGCCCTTGACGGCTTCGACCGGCTTCGCCCCGCCGCGCCCGGCAAAGGTGACGCTGAGATTCCGGATGTCGAGGAGAGGGTGACCCTCGCTCACAGCACAACCTTACGCGGGTCGAACGCGTCACGCACCGCCTCGCCGACAAAAATCAGCAGGCTCAGCATCGACGCGAGGACAAAGAACGCGCTGAGACCGAGCCAGGGAGCCTGCAGATTGGCCTTGCCCTGCGCGAGCACCTCGCCGAGGGATGGTGAGCCGGGCGGCAGGCCGAAGCCGAGAAAGTCGAGCGAGGTCAGCGTCGTGATCGAGCCGTTGAGAACAAAGGGCAGAAACGTGATCGTCGCCACCGTGGCGTTCGGCAGCACGTGGCGCAGGATGATGACGCGGTCCGGGACGCCGAGCGCGCGTGCCGCCCGCACATAATCGAAGTTCCGGGCGCGCAGGAACTCGGCGCGGACGACATCGACGAGGCTCATCCACGAGAACAGCAGCATCAAGCCCAGCAGCCACCAGAAATTGGGCTCGATGAGGCTCGCCATGATGATGAGCAGGTAGAGCACCGGCAGGTTGGACCAGATCTCGATAAAACGCTGAAAGCCCAGATCGATGAGGCCGCCGAAATAGCCCTGCACGGCGCCGGCGGTGACGCCGATTAACGAAGAAAGCCCGGTCAGGACCAGGCCGAACAGCACCGAGATGCGAAAGCCGTAAATCAGCCGCGTCAGCACGTCGCGGCCCTGATCGTCGGTGCCGAGCCAGTTGACGCTCGACGGCGGCGAGGGCGCCGGGCTCGGCAGCTGGTAGTTGATCGTATCATAGCTGAACGGGATCAGCGGCCACACCATCCAGCCCTTTGCCGAGATCAGCTTCTGCACTGCCGGATCCCGGTAATCGGCAGACGTAGGAAAATCGCCGCCAAATGTCGTTTCGGGATAGTCGGCAAGTACGGGGAAGTACAACCGGCCCTCGTAGCTGACGACAATGGGCCGGTCATTGGCGATGAACTCGGCGAACAATGTAACGAGGAACAGGGCGAGGAAGATCCACAGCGACCAGAAGCCGCGGCGGTTGCGGCGGAAGGCCTCGAGTCGCCGCCGCGTAAGCGGCGTGATTGGCAAACCGAGAAACCGGTCGGATGTTCGCCCATCGGCCCGCGCCCGGCTATCGCGGGGCTCCGGAGCCGAACCGCCGGGTCCCGTCGTCGGCTGCCCCTGACCCTCCCGCTGCGCAGGCCGCTCCCTCTCCCGGCGGCGCCGGGAGAGGGGCGAGGTGAGGGGCGAGGTCGAGTTTACGATTGCAGCACTCTAGGCACGCGGGCGCCGCAGCGGCTCGACATTGGAGCGCGCGCCGCGTCTGCCGCCAAAATGATCCTTGGTCAGGATCTCGGCAATCTGCACGGCGTTGAGTGCGGCACCCTTGCGCAGGTTGTCGGCGACGACCCAGAGATTGAGGCCGTGCGGTACGGTGGGATCGCGGCGGATCCGACTGACATAGACCGCGTCTTCGCCGGCCGCCTCGGCCGGGGTGACATAACCCTCGTCGACGCGGTGGTCGACAACCCTTACACCCTGCGCCCGGCGCAGCGCGGCGCGAGCCTGCTCCTCGCCCAGCGGGCGCTCGAATTCGACATTGACCGCCTCGCCATGGCCGATGAACACCGGGACCCGAACACAAGTCGCAGTGACTGCGATGCCGGGGTCGAGGATCTTGCGGGTCTCGGCCGCCATTTTCCATTCTTCCTTGGTCTCGCCGTCCTCCATGAACACATCGCAATGCGGGATCACGTTGAATGCGATCTGCTTGGTGAACCGTTCCGGCCTCACCGGGTCGTTCACGTAGATGGAGCGCGTCTGGTTGAAGAGTTCGTCCATCGAGGCGCGGCCGGCGCCGGACACCGACTGGTAGGTGGCGACGACAATCCGCTTGATCCGCGCGAGGTCGTGCAGCGGCTTGAGTGCGACAACCATCTGGATCGTCGAGCAGTTCGGGTTGGCGATGATGCCGCGCTTTGTGTATTGGCCCAGCGCCTGCGGATTGACCTCAGGCACGACCAGCGGCACAGCCGGATCCATCCGGAAACAGGAGGTATTATCGATGACGACGGCCCCCGCCTTGGCCGCCCGTGGCGCAAACTCCGCAGACACCGTCGCACCCGGGGAGGAGAGGACGATATCGATGCCGCGGAAGTCGAAAGTGTCTAGGCCCTGAACCTTGAGGAGGTCATCCTCGCCGAACGACACTTCCCGGCCGATCGAGCGCGACGAGGCCAAGGCTACGACATCGTCGGCGGGAAACTCGCGCTCGGCGAGCGTGGTCAACATCTCGCGTCCGACATTGCCGGTCGCACCGACCACGGCTACCCTAAACCCCATACCCGGACTCCGCGCTGAGCATGACTGCTGACTTACGATGCCGGGAGGCCCATTACAAGCATCGCGTGCCGCGATGTCTGGGGAGCTCCGGCGGCGCTTTCGCGCGCCTCATACGTGCCGCGCCCACGCGTCCTGCAATATCCCTCAATCATGCCGGGACTGTGCGGCGCTCGGTGCCGCGGCGGCCGGCTTTGCTCCGGCGCCGCGAGGGCGGGTTTTTGTTTTCGGGCGCTTTCGCGCCGAGACTTTCCTTGATCCGAGAGTTTCCTTGATCCGAGAGTTTCCTTGATCCGAGAGTTTCCTTGATCCGAGAGTTTCGTTGATCCGGGGCTGGCCGCTGATCGGCGATTTCCGTATGCTCGGTCCCCTTGCACCCGGGCGGCTCGGCCGCGCGGTGCCGCGCGCCGGGATTGCCTGCGAGGGAGGGCGAAGTGGCGTGGGTTAGGTTGATCGAATACGGCGAGGCCAGCGCCGAAGTGCGCGCCGTCTACGATGACATCATGACGACGCGGCGCACCGACTGGATCAACAATTTCTGGAAGGCGCTGGCGAACGATCCGCCGGCCTTGCGGCGTATCTGGGAGAGCATCAAGCAGGTGATGGCGCCGGGCGCGCTCGATCCGCTGACAAAAGAACTGATCTATCTCGCCGTCAGCGCCAGCAACGGCTGCGCGTATTGCATATCCTCGCACGGCGCTGCTGCAAAAAAGCAGGGGATGACGCCGCAGATGCTCGGTGAATTAATGGCGATCGTCGGGATGGCGAACCAAACCAACAGTTTAGCCAACGGCTATCGCGTTCCAGTAGACGAGCGGTTCGAAAAGCTGTTTTGATGGCGGAGCCGTTCGGCAGCGTCCGACCGGCAACTTTGGAGGGCCCAGATGGCACAGAAACTCTATGATCGCACGGCCGAGGATCTCGGCAACGTCGTCGGCCTCGAGCACGTCAATGTCACGATCCCCGATCAGGGATTGGCGTCCGAGTTCTATCTCTCCGGGCTTGGTCTTACTCGCGACCCCTACATGTTCCCCGGCACCAACAACATGTGGGTGAATGTCGGCAACAGCCAGTTTCATCTGCCGAGCCGCGGCCCGCAGGTTCTGCGCGGCCATGTCGGGCTGGTCGTGCCGTCGCTCGAGGAACTCTGCGAGCGGCTCAACGAGGTCAAACCGCAGCTCGCGGACACCAAATTCGACTGCAAGCGACACAATCGATATGTCGAGGCGACCTGCCCGTGGGGCAACAAGTTCCGGCTTTACGAGCCTGACATCGAGCGGTTCGGCGCGATCAATCTCGGCATGCCCTACGTCGAGTTCACCGTGCCGGAAGGCACCGCCGAGGGCATCGCGCGCTTCTACCGCGAGCTCTTTTATACCCCTGCCCAGGTCAAAGAAAATGGCGAGGGCCGCGCGGCGCATGTGTGCGTCGGCCCCAGGCAGGAGCTGATCTTCCGCGAGACCGACAGGAAGCTGCCGGAATACGACGGGCATCACCTGCAGGTCTACGTCCAGGAATTCTCGGGCCCGCATGACGAGCTTGACAAGCGCGGGCTCGTTACCGAGGAGAGCGATCAATACCAGTATCGCTTCCAGGACATCGTCTGCCTCGACACCGGCAAGTGCCTGTTCACGATTGAGCACGAGGTCCGCAGCTGCACGCACCCGCTCCACAACCGAAAGATGGTGAACCGCAACCCGCACCAGAACAACCGCCATTACCGGCTGGGAGCGGATGAGTGGGATTGGACGCTGCCGCGGTCGACCCAGCGTCTCGACCCGCCGCAGCCCGCGCCGGAGCCGACGACGCCGCTGGCGAGGCGCCGTGCCGCCCGTATGGCAGCAGTGTAACCGCGGGGCGCCGTCCCGCGACTTGTGATCCGGAGATCGGCGCCCTCTGTGGGAATGCGCCGGGGGCGCCGGGGGTAAAGCCCCGCCGTTGCGCTTGTGGAGACCGGGGCTGGCCGGGGGACCTGCGGAAAGGACGAATAGTGGCATGCTGAGCGGCGTCTATCGTTTTCCGCAGATGGAAAACATCGTCTTCGGCAAGCCCTTCGCGCAGGCGTTGGCGCAGGAGGTCGACCGTCTCGATGCGCGCGCCGTCTTTATCCTGGCGAGCGGTACACTTGCCCGTACGACCGACGTGATTGACCGGTTGCGCCAGGTGCTGGGAAACCGCAGTGCGGGGGTGTGCGCCAAAATCGGTGCGCACACGCCGCGGACCGATGTCGTCGAGGCGGCCGGGGCGGCGCGCGAGGCGGGTGCGGATCTGCTCGTCACGATTGGCGGGGGATCGGTCACCGACGCGGCCAAAATGGTCGGGCTGTGCCTCGGAAACGGGGTTAGCGAGCCCGCGCAGCTCGATCGGTATCGCGCGCAAATTGCCGCCGACGGAACGATCAGGCGCCCGCCCGTCAAACCGCCGGGCGCGCGGATGATCGCGATCCCGACCACGTTGTCGGCCGGCGAATTCTCTGCCGCCGCCGGCTGCACCGACACGGAACGCCATGTCAAGGAAAGCTTCACTCATCCGGCGATGATCCCGCGCACCGTCGTGCTCGATCCCGACGCGAGCGTCCACACGCCCGAGTGGTTGTTCCTGTCGACCGGCATCCGGGCGGTTGACCATGCGGTGGAGG
>JAFMSA010000734.1 GCA_017353855.1 Alphaproteobacteria bacterium | reverse complement strand
CCTTAGGAGGGAATTTATCATACCAACCGGTCTGCTTCAGATGCTCGTTGATCTCGTCCACCGTCTTGTTCTGGTCATGCCGTAGAAAGATCGTCAGCAGGATCGAATCTGAGTGCGGTGCCGCGGCGGCGGCCGGTGGCGGCGACTGGTCGGCAGCCGGGCATGCGTGCGGTGCCATCAGCACGCCTGCAACCAGCGCCGTCGCGGCGAGCAAACCGGGAATGTCGAACCGCTGCATGAATCACTCCTGTTGGAACCACGCTTTGATCCTGGCCGAAGCGGCGCCATGATGCACCCGCGATCGGGAGAACGGGAACGCTCGTGAATTATCGCAAGCTGCTACGCGACATGTTTGACGCAGCCGTTGCGGCCGCCTCGCCGGCTGTGTGCGTTCCACGACATCTGCCGCCGCCCCCAAAGGGCAGAACCCTCGTGGTCGGGGCGGGCAAGGCCGCCGCTGCAATGGCTGCGGCTGTCGAGGGCAACTGGTCAGGCCCGCTCGAGGGGCTGGTCGTCACCCGCTACGGTCACACTGCCCCCTGCAGGCGCATCGAGGTCGTTGAGGCCGCCCATCCGGTTCCGGACGCCGCCGGGCGCGAAGCCGCGCGGCGGATTGTCGAAAAACTGGGGGGCCTCGCGCCCGAGGACCTCGTCCTCTGTCTGATCTCGGGAGGCGGCTCGTCGCTGTTGGCGCTGCCGGCGCCGGGCATAAGCCTGGAGGACAAGCAGGCGATCAACCGCGCGCTCCTCCGCAGCGGCGCGCATATCGGCGAGATGAATTGCGTGCGTAAGCATCTGTCGGCGATTAAGGGCGGCAGGCTGGCGGTCGCGGCCGCGCCGGCGGCGGTCGTCTCGCTGATGATCTCGGACGTGCCGGGTGACGATCCCTCGATTATCGCATCGGGCCCCACGGTCCCCGACACGACCACGACCGATGACGCAATCTCGGTGCTGCGGAAATACCGGATCGAAGTTCCGGGATCGGTGCTCAAACACCTCCAGGCGGCTGCCGCCGAGACCCCGAAACCCGGCGATCGTCGTTTCCATGGCGTGACCAACCGCGTCATCGCAACGCCGCAGGATGCGCTCGAAGCGGCAGCCCGCGCCGCGCGGGCAGCCGGCTTCCAGCCGCTCATTCTCGGCAACGCAATCGAAGGGGAAGCGCGCGATGTGGGCTTGGTTCACGCCGGCATCGCTCAGCAAGTCGCCCGATACGGACAACCGGTTGCGCCGCCCTGTGCGCTGATTTCGGGAGGCGAGGCAACCGTTACCGTTCGGGGTGACGGGCGCGGCGGGCGCAACACCGAGTTCTTGCTGAGCCTCGGCATCGCCCTCGATGGGCAATCCGCAACCGCGGCGATCGCGGCCGATACCGACGGCATCGACGGCAGCGAGGACAATGCCGGCGCGCTGCTGCTGCCCGACA
This sequence comes from Alphaproteobacteria bacterium, assembly GCA_017353855.1. GTDB lineage: Bacteria > Pseudomonadota > Alphaproteobacteria > ATCC43930 > CGMCC-115725 > AP-15. Next base: position 1,288 of record JAFMSA010000734.1, on the reverse strand, counting down.
CTCTCGACCGCGCGGCACGAGCGGGGCTCAATCCGAAGGCTCGCCTCGCCGATAATGACGCCTATGCGGTCTTTGCGCAGCTCGGCGACCTGGTCATGACGGGGCCCACGCTTACCAACGTCAACGACTTCAGAGCCATTCTGATCGACGCCAGGCCATAGCCGGGCGGCGGTCCGGCGCCGGCTCGGCGTCGCGATCGTCGTTCTCCGGCGCGCGTTCGAGGACAGCGGAGGTGAGGGCCGCGATGTGCGAGCAGGCGCGCGCCCCGTTGCGCATGACGCGCAGGAAATCGCCCCGGCTCGTTGCTCGCGGAACAGCGCGTCGCGTCCAAGTAGGCCCTCCAGGACGGGACCGACAACGCCGGTAATGCTGGCCATGCGGCAGCCTGGCAACCCCCGGGCACAGCCGAAGGCTTGGCCGGGGAGCGTTCATGCCCGGCATTATCGGGCTGCGTACGTCGCGAGGCTGACGATGCGTGCAAGGACGAGCCCTGCCGCGACGATCAGATACGCCCGGAGCACCAGCAGCCAGACCCGGTTGAGCGTCGTCAGCGGCCGGGGAGGTAGCTCTGAGAGCGGCCGCATTTGCCAGTTATCGCGGCGCTGTCGGTCAGCCGGATCGGGCGCCGCCTCGGCGGGAGAGAGGAAATAGGCGACCAGCCCGATCACGCACCCCGCAGCGAGAATCGCGATGATCGTGCCGCTGCCCATCTTCGGGAAGAGCACCGAGGCCGTTAGGATCATCGACAGCAGCACGAGAACAACGACCACTCCACCGGTGAACAGGTTGAGCCAGCGTCCGTTGGTCCATGGGCCGAGCACCGCCCGGTCGTTACAGAGCAGCAGCAGGAAGACCGTGGCGCTCGGCAACAGCACGCCGGCAAGGGTCTGGACGGCGTTGGTCAAAAGGCCGAGAGGTGTGCCCGGGGTAATCACCAGCGCCGCTGACAGCCCTATGAGAGCGCAATAGACGCTGTAAAAGGCCTTTGCCTCGGTCGGCTTGCGATGCAGTGAGTGGTGCAGCTCCAAGACGTCGCTGACGGCATAGGCGCTCGCGAGCGAGACCGCCGAAGCGCCGATGATGCACGCATCGAGCAATGCCAGAGCGAACAGCACGGCAGGAACGCGACCGACATACTTTGCGAGCCCGGATGCGACCCCACCGACATCGGTGAAATGCCCCAGCTCCGGCCGCCCGGCAAAGACCGCCGCAGCAATCGCCATTATTGCAACGGAGCCGATCATCACGAATACGATGCCAATCCAAAGATCGACGCGCTCGTACCGAA
>JAFMSA010000157.1 GCA_017353855.1 Alphaproteobacteria bacterium | reverse complement strand
CCGATTTTTATGGCCGGCGGCGTCTGGTACCTCCGGGAGTGGGCGGACTGGATCGACAATCCGGAACTCGGCCCGGTGGCTTTTCAATTCGGAACGCGGCCGCTGCTAACCCAGGAAAGCCCAATATCCGGTGTGTGGAAGCGCAAGCTGCTGACGCTGAGCGAAGGCGATATCTACCTCAATCACTTCAGCCCGACCGGGTTTTACTCATCCGCAGTGCGCAATCAGTTTCTAAGCGAACTGCAACAACGCTCCCAGCACCAGGTTGCCTATACCGTGGAACCGGTCGGCGAGCACGTTGCGCCGTTCAGCGTCGGTCCGCGCGGCCGCATCGTCTATCTGACGGCCCCTGACAAATTGGCAGCCGAGGGCTGGATTGGCGAAGGGTTTACCGAGCCCTTGCGCACACCAGATTCGACCCTGATCTTTGTGACGCCGCAGAAGGCGCTTGAAATTCGCTCCGATCAAATCGGCTGCATGGGATGCCTGAGCGCCTGCCAGTTCTCCAACTGGGCGCAGAATGACGCGCGCACGACAGGGAGGAAGGCGGATCCGCGCAGCTTCTGCATTCAGAAGACGCTCCAGGCGATAAGACATTCCGACGATGTCGAATATCAATTGATGTTCGCCGGACATAACACCTTTCGCTTTGCCTCCGACCCGTTTTATGCGAACGGCTATGTTCCGTCGGTGCGGGAGCTGGTCGAGCGTCTGCAGACCGGCGACTGAGGATCTCTCCCCGCAACAGCCACGCCGCCGTGCTCGGACCGGATGCGGCAGCGCAACAGCGCATTGGGGTGTGGCGGCCGTTCCAGTTTGGGATGCTTCTAAGGAGTTGACTCGCCCGGCGGGCCCGTCAATTATGAGGAATCCCATCGGCTCCGGCCGCATTTCCGCGACCGCCCGTTCCGGCGATATTGAGGGACGGATGGCGTATGACCAATCACAGCCGGTAGAGGTTCAAGCGGACCTCATGACGCGACGAGAATCGCTGGCAGCCTGCTGCCTCACGCGGCCGGACGATGGCAGCCCCTCGCAACTGACTCACCAATACAAGGAGGAGACCTAAGGATGGCATACCAAGACGATATCGCTCTGATGGCACACCTGATGCGGCGCGCCGGGTTCGGGGCAGGGCGCGAGGAGCTCGAAGCACGCGTGGCCAAGGGCTACGAGGCGACCGTAGAAGAACTGCTGGATCCCGAGACCCAGCCTCCCGTGGATGCTTATACGTTGTTGCGCTACCAGCCGGCATCGCTGTTGCCTGGCGGACAGCCGCCGATGGGCAACGTCAATTGGATGTACTATCTGGTGAACACGAAGCGGCCTCTCGAAGAAAAGATGGCCCTGTTCTGGCACCATGTATTTGCGACCGGGAATTCAAAGGTCGACAATTACGACCAGCTGCTGCAGCAGATTGAGCTGTTCCGTGAGAACGGGATGGGCAACTACCGCGAGCTCTTGGTCAAGGTGGCGAAGAACCCGACGATGATCTTCTGGCTCGATAACCAGCAGAATCACGGCACGGCGGTAAACGAGAATTGGGGCCGCGAACTGCTCGAGCTGTTCAGCCTCGGCGCTGGCAACTACACGGAGAAAGACGTTCGTGAATGCTCGCGGGCCTTCACCGGTTGGACGTTCGAGACCAAGATTCCGCGCGCACCCTATGGCCGGTTCCCGTGGAGATTCGAATACCGGCCGGAAGACCACGACGACGGCGAGAAGGAGTTCCTGGGTCACAAGGGGCGCTTCAACGGCGAAGACATTATCGACATTGTCGTGCAGCAGCCTGCTTGCGGTAAATTCATTTGCCGACACCTCTACAACTTCTTTGTCGCCGATGAACCGCAAGTGCCGGCCTGGCCGATCGAGGCGCCGCAAGACCAGAAGGCGATCGACACTTTGGTCGGGGCGTTCCGCGACGCGAAGTTCGACATGAAACCGGTGTTGCGCACGCTCTTCAACTCCGATTTCTTCAAGAACGCCCGCTTCAAACACATGAAATCACCGGCCGAGGTCGTGGCCAGCACGCTACGGATGGTCGGCGGTCACGAGCTGCCGAAACCCGGCTACGGCGAGCTGTCGATGCAGCCGACCTATATGGGCCAGGATCTGCTCAATCCGCCTTCGGTTGAGGGATGGCACACCGGCAAGGAGTGGATCAACAGCGGTTCTTTGATGGCCCGCATCAATTTCGTCGCGGAAAAGGTGGGTGATACCTCTTTGCCGGGTGTCCGCGCGATCATCGACCGGATCAAAACCAAAGGCTCGGTGAGCCCCGAGCAACTGGTCGACGACTGCCTGGATCTCATCGGACCGGTGGAGGTCGGCGCCGACACGAAGCAGGAATTGACCTCGCAGGCCAAGGAGTGGGGCCAGATCAGCTGGGGGAACGGCAATGCCGACGTCGCTGACCAGCGGGTGGGCCAAATGCTGCAGCTGATCGCGGCCACCAGAGAGTATCAATTCGGCTAATAACCCAGTATTAGTGAATGAGGGAGTAAAACGCATGCCTGAAACACAGACTGCTCAAAAAGATCCGGTAATCGTCGTCCTCCAGCTGACGGGCGGGAACGACTATCTCAACACGGTGATCCCCTACAATAACCCGCTGTACCGGGACAACCGGAAGGCCGTCGGAATTCCCGACAATCAGATCATGCACCTCGACAAGGACTACGGCATCCCGCACTACATGGCGCCGATGAAGCAGTTTTGGGATGACGGCAAACTCGCCATCCTGCACGGCGTCGGATGGAAGGATTCGCCGCGGTCGCATTTCCGGGCCATGGACATTTGGCACACCTGCGAGCCGGTCAAGGTCGGTACCGAGGGTTGGCTGGGGCGCGTCGCGCGAGAATTCGATCCGAAGAAAGAGAACGTCGTCACGACTGTCAGCTTCGGGCCAAGCCTGCCGCGGTCATTGGCGGTGGCCGGCGTGCCCGTTGCGTGCGTTGCGGGTCCGTTGGAGAGGTACGGTTTTCTGCCGACCATCCAGGGTCAGCAGCGCAAGCAGGTGCTCGAACGGTTTGCGGCGATGTACCAGCCGGCGATCGGCACCGGCCCGGTCATGGACTACATGGCCGATACCGGCATCGACTCGCTAAAAGGCGAGGACATTCTGAAGGTCGCGCCGCAGAAGTACTCATCGACGGTCGAGTATCCGAACACGCCGATCGCACGCAAACTCAAGGGGATCGCGCAGGTGCATCTGGCCGATCTGGGCAGCCGCATCTTCTACTGCGATCACAGCACCTTTGACACGCATGCCGGCCAGAACCCCGGTCACCAGAACTTGTGGACCGCCGTGACGCAGGGTGTCGACGCCTTCATGCGGGATCTTCGCGAGCACGACCATGCGGACAACGTGGTTCTGCTGATGTTCTCGGAGTTCGGTCGACGTGTCCGCGACAACGGCTCGGGAACCGATCACGGTGCCGGCGGCGTCGCCTTCGTCCTTGGCGAGAAGGTCACGGGCGGCCATTACGGGGAGATGCCCTCGCTCAAGCCGGAGCATCTGGTCCAGGGCGATCTGAACCCGAATATGGATTTCCGCAGCGTCTACACGACGATCCTGGACAAGTGGCTGAAGCTCAATCCCGCACCGATCGTCAACGGGACTTTCGAGCAGCCGGCCTTCCTGCACTGAGGATAAGCCGAAAGTACCCTTCCCGCGGCGCCAGCCGCGGGAAGGAGGCGACAGGTCGAGACTAATCAGAGAGGAGGAGCGCTATGCCGCTCACAACGGTTGCGGAAGGACGAGTTTACGATTGGAGCCACGCCGTCGGGCGCAACGCGGCCCGCGGGCCGGGTTTCAACTACGTTCAATCAATGTGTCTCGCCAAGGACGGCATTCTCTTTGCGACCAACCGGGGCAATGAGAACAATTTCGGGATGCACGTCAACAAAGTGCGGATCGGTGGGCCGGGTGAAGAAGAACACCTCGCCGATTTCTGCGAGTACGGTGAAGGCGACGGGAAGTGCATTTGGCCCTTCGGCGTCGCCGTCGACGGCAACGACCACGTCTACGTCTCGGACGACTGGCAAAACACGATTTCCGTATTCGACAGCAGCGGTAACTTCCAGCGGAAGTGGGGAAAGACCGGCAGTGGCGATGGAGAATTGATGCATCCCGCCGGCCTCGCGGTCGAGAAAAACGGCAACATTATTGTTGTCGACAGCGGAAACAATCGCCTGCAGGTCTTCACGCCGGACGGGAGGTTTGTCGGGAAGTGCGGGCACGGCGGCAGTGGCGACGGCGAGTTCAACCAGCCCTGGGGAATCACCCTTGACAAGGAGGGTAACATCTACGTCGCGGACTGGAAAAACCACCGCGTGCAGAAGCTCTCGCCCGAGGGTAAGTTCCTGATGAAGTTCGGGCAATATGGCAGCGTTGAAGAGCCCGAGGGGTCCTACCCGGTCACGACGTTCGGGCCGTATGTGATGTCAGGTTCGGAGACCGCCGGCTATCCCAAGCCGGGGATGCTGAATCATCCCACTGATGTCGCAGTCGATCCGGATGGCGATATCTATGTCACCGATTGGGGTAACCATCGGGTCTGCGTGTTCGATTCCGAAGGAAACCCGATCTGCAATCTGATCGGCGACGCTCAGGTGCTATCGAAGTGGGGACAGCAGACCGTCGACGCCAACCCCGATATGGCCAAGGCCCGGCGCCGGGTAAGGAGTCTCGAACCGCAATATCGCTTGTGCTTTCCGACCTCGGTTGAGTTCGATCCGGCCACCGACAGCGTTATCGTCGCGGACAGCCAGCGGAATCGTCTGCAAATCTACAAGAAGGTTCGAGATTACAGCGATTTCCAAGCGAACCTGTAAGCTGTTGGTAGTTTCAGGCTTCCCGGTTCCTCGCCTGCCTGGGCGGGGAACCGTGGAACCCGAGCGCGACAGGCTTGGTTCCCTGTAGGGTGGCATGCGCGTGAGAGGCGTGTGCTTGCAATTGTTATTCACCGTTGGCAACATCATTCCTTGGATCGGCCATCGCGATGCCTACATCTGTTGCATGAAGATGACGCCTGTCACATCGATTGCTCTGGAGCGCCTGCGCGCGGTGAGCCTGCGACCCACCCGGCAACGTGTTGCGCTCGCAAGGCTGCTGCTCGAAAACGGGGAACGCCACTTCACCGCCGAACAGTTGCATAGTGAAGCGATGGCCGCAGGGGTGCCCGTATCACTCGCAACCGTCTACAATACCTTGCATCAGTTTACCGATTCCGGATTGTTGCACGAAGTAATCGTTGAGCCTGGCCGCTCGTATTTTGATACTAATACGACGGATCACCATCATTTCTTTTGTGAGACAACTGGACAGTTGCAGGATATCCCGGGCGAAGATTTGGCAGTGAGCAAATTGCCTTCGCCGCCCTCGGGGACCGAGATCAGTCGCGTCGACGTGATTATCCGGATCCGACCAAACGGCGATTGACACCGAGATCCGTTACAACCCGTTGACCGGCCCTTCGGGACCCGCACATCAGGCTTCGCAGCACTCCTCGAAATGATCGGCATGGCCGTCGGTGTGGGATTGCCACATCGATACACAAGGCTGCACCGGGACCGGTTCACGGAGGCTTGTTCCCGCGTCGACCGGCGATGCTCGTCGCGCCCGGGAGCATCGCACTCGAGAGAGTCGAAAGAATCGGCGCAAGGACTACTTGATCCCATCGACCCATAATGCGGCCGCTGAACGCACTCTTACTTCACGGATCGCGCCTGCCCCCTCTCCGAAAACGTTCGCATCGAGGCGATAATCAACTTATTGGCTCTCGTGCCACGCATTGACGACTCGGCGGCAAGCTTCCCGCCAGTACGGCTCCTGGCGGCCGGCGGCCGAGTAATACGCGGGTACGCGGATACACCCACATCGGCAACGTGCTGGCAAGAATCACCATACCTATGATCCCGCCGTCGCGGTCCTGCGTGAAGAAATCGCGGCAACAAGATCTGGATGTGGTTGCCGGATCGGTCGTAGCCCGAGCGGCCATTTAGCTTTAGCTTGCCACGGCCGAGCCGATCCTCCTGACGTCGGGCTCGTTCACGCCGGAACATCGGCGCGCTTCAGCGGAACCGAGCCGAGGCTGCCCGCGTTGATGCATTCCCTGGTCTGGTGCGCGACGTGAGGCAACGCTACATGTTGATGCGCGGACGCCGCTTCCGGCATCGGGCGGGACACGACCTGGCCGCCGAGGTCGAAACGGAGCCATCTCATGTTTCGCGTCTGATGTGTCGGCATCCCGTGGCTCGCCGCGTCGGGTGAAAGACGCGGGAACAGTCCCGCCGTTACTCGGCAGAGTCAGTTTCGTGACCCATTGGATGCCGGCCGGTTTCGTGCGTGTGGCTCGTAATTGACGACAAGGGGTCGGCATAACATTCCTGGCGGTCCGCGCGCAGCCTCTGTGCCGCGACACTTTAGAACGCTTCCAATCTGTTGACGCGGCGCTTCCCCGACCTATATGCCTATGTGTCTGATCGGGGCCGCATTTTCGCGGTCTGCCGTTGTCAAGGAGACATGGATGGCATCACTCAAAGGTTCCAAGACCGAGGAGAATCTGAAAGAAGCGTTTGCCGGCGAGAGCCAGGCCAATCGACGGTACCTTTATTTCGCTCAGAAGGCGGACATCGAGGGTCACAATGACATCTCGGCAGTATTCCGCTCGACTGCCGAGGGCGAGACCGGCCATGCGCACGGCCACCTCGAATATCTCGAGGAGGTGGGCGATCCCGCGACCGGCAATCCGATCGGGGCTACCGAGGACAATCTGCGTGCCGCGATTGCCGGCGAAACCCACGAATACACCGATATGTATCCGGGTATGGCCCGCACCGCGCGGGAAGAAGGCTTCGAGGAGATCGCCGAGTGGTTCGAGACCCTGGCCAAGGCCGAGAAATCCCACGCAGGCCGTTTCCAGAAGGCTCTTGATACGCTTTAAGCATAGGAGCGCTTCGCCGCAGAGCGGGGGGCGCGGAGCGCAAAGCTCTGCGCCCCCGCTCGCTTGAGCGACAACACGAAACGGACGACCGATGAGAGAAGGCAGCCTGGAAGTCCCCACGCGCCACGCGATCCGGTGGGAAGATCCGGATTTCTCGGACCGGGCCAAGACCGAGGCCGAGATGCACCGCATATTCGACATCTGTCACACATGCCGGCGGTGCTTCAACCTCTGCGATGCGTTTCCGCGACTGTTCGATCTGATCGACAATTCGCAGAGCGGCGAGCTCGATACCGTCGCGGCGGCCGATTATCAAAGCGTCGCTGCTGCCTGCACGTTGTGCGACATGTGTTTTATGACGAAATGCCCGTACGTCCCGCCGCACGAGTTTAATGTCGATTTCCCGCATGTCATGTTGCGCTACCGCGCCGTCGAACGGCGCGAGGGGCGTGTTCGGCTGCAGCAGCGCGAACTCGCGAAGACGGATCGGAACGGGCGGCTGGGCGGCATTGTCGCGCCGCTCGCCAACTGGGCGAGCGACTGCCGAAACGCGCTGACGCGTCCACTGCTCGAGAAAGCCGCGGGCATCGATCGAAAAGCCGCCCTGCCGAAATATCACGGCCGCACATTCATGATGCGCGCAAGGGAGTTGTCCCCCCCAGTGGATCGTTCGGCCCCGGCCTATGGGCGCAAGGCGGTCCTCTATGCGACCTGCTTTGTCAATTACAACAATCCAAGCATCGGAGAGGCGACCCGCGCGGTTCTCGCCCGCAATGGCGTTGAAACCGAGGTGCTCTATCCGCGGTGCTGCGGCATGCCGCAACTCGAGCAGGGTGATCTGGCTGCAGTTGCTGCATCGGCATCTCGGGTTGCCGCTGTGCTCGTTCCCTGGATCGACAAGGGTTACGACGTGATCGCGCTGGTCCCGTCCTGCGCCCTGATGCTCAAGTTCGAATGGCCGCTGCTCGCGCCCGGTGACACCGCTGTCGAAAAGCTCTCGAAGGCGACCTTTGATATTAGCGAATATATCGTCGACATTGCGCGTAAGGAGGGGGTCGCCCCCGGGCTGTCGCCTCTTGATGGCGGCGTCACCGTACAACTCGCCTGCCATGCGCGCGCGCAGAACATGGGGCAAAAGGCAGCCGAAATGCTACGGCTATTGCCTCAGGCCGACGTCGGGGTCATCGAGCGGTGCTCGGGGCACGGCGGATCGTGGGGTGTGCTCAAAGGAAATTTCGAGACAGCCCTCAAGCT
>JAFMSA010000156.1 GCA_017353855.1 Alphaproteobacteria bacterium | reverse complement strand
GAGCCTGGTTTCGGGTCTGCGGCCGCGTCTGTCGCCCCTGGCCTGGCGCACTCGTGTCCCTCACCCCCGATGGGCCCGGATCAAGTCGCGCTCGAACTCCGACAGACGCCAGCGGGGCTTGACCGGATGATGGCCACCCGCTGATCACCATACCGGCTTATGCAAGCGTCTTTCCTGGATCAGGAACGCGACCCATCTGCGCGATGGGGCGCCCTTCCTGATGCGCTCAGTGACCAGTGGCGGCGATGCGACGGCAATGGTCGAGCGCAGCGCCGATGAGATTATCGCTCGCCTCCGGAGTGCGGAACGCCGAATGCGCGGAGAGCGTGACGTTTTCCAGCGTGGTCAAGATGTGCCCTGCCGGCAAGGGCTCGATGGCGAATACATCGAGGCCGGCATGGCGTATATGGCCCGAGCGAAGCGCCTCGATCATCGCCTCTTCGTCGACCAGCCCGCCGCGCGCCGTGTTTACCAGGATGACACCCGGCTTCATCGCGGCAATACGCTCGCGCGACAGGAGGCCCTTGGTCTCGTCGGTCAGCAGCAGGTGCAGCGAAATCACGTCGCTTTGAGCTAGCACCTGTTCGAGAGACGCGAATTCGACGCCGGCATAGGTCCGTCGGCTGCGGTTCCACGCGACCACTTTCATGCCGGAGCCGAGGGCGATGCGCGCGACCTCGGCCGCGATACCGCCGAAACCGAGAAGCCCCAACCTCTTGCCGGTGAGCTGGACGCCCTCGATGCCCGGCCATTGGCCGGCGCGCATCCCGCGGTCCATTCGTGCGACGCCTCTGGCCGCCACCCACATCAGCGCGATCGCACATTCGGCCACAGCGGTATTCCCATAGCCCTTGATGATGTGGACGGTGATGCCGAACCCCTCGAGCTCTTCCGGATCCATGTAGCTGCGCGCCCCTGTGCCGAGGAAAACGACATGCTTGAGGCCGCGGCACTTCGCGGCCACGGGAGTTGGCAAACGGGTGTGATCGATTACGGCGATCTCGGCATCGCCAAGGACGTCAGGGAGCTCGTCCGGCTTCACATCCGGATTGCGATTGATGGCAACCGGCGGGTCTCCCGCACGCCGCAGCTTTTCGGTAATCGCGGCGAGACCCTTATCGGCGTCAACGAAAACAGTTCGCAATGCTCTTCCCCCCCTTCACAACCGTTTTTTGCCGCACGGCGGAATATCATTCGTCTGCCTTGCGGCGAGCGAAGCCCGCATATCGATGTCCAGCGCTTTTGCGCTTTTGCCGCACTCTGTAATGCTCACGCGCCTCCTGATCGATACTCCGGCCACGAGGTCAGGGCTAATCGGTCCAGACGCCAGGGCCCTCGGATTTATCATCTTTGGCGCCGAATGTCGTGCAGAAGCCCAAGGGAGCGACAAAACACCGATCACTCTTCCCTGATGTCCGGTAATTCCCAACCTAAGCCTCGCCGACCCGAAGCCATTTGCTGCACCCCGGCCTGCCTCGTCGGCAGCGTGTTCGTCTGTCGCCCCTGTGGTGATACAGCCGGGCCAGTTACTCCTCCGTCCGGTGGCGTCCTGGGATGTGCCTTTTAGGTACCGTTCCGGGTGGGCCAGTAGGGGAGGGGTGTTGTCGGTAGTCTTGAGCTAAGCCGTTATCAGCGGCCGCCGAACTGCCGGCGCAACGCAGGTGCGGCCGACGAGGCCGGCAGTCCCGACATGGCAAAATAAACGGTGCCGTTCGGGGTGCTCCGGCAGGTTTGTAGATAACTCGTGTTGCTTTCCTTCCGATGGCCCAAAAAGAGCCGAGGTTGATCCCAAAAAGGCCGTTCAGCCACAAAAGTTATCTCCGGACAAGACCGACATGTCGAGCGCGGCACGGATTGAGCAACCTACGTCCAGTAAGTTACAACGGCCCATGGCCAGCACCACGATTGATCGCATTCCCTTGCATGTCTCGATTCTGCCCGCGTTCGGCATCGCCGCGTGGCTTGTGGTCGGCAAGGTAGGTCTGGACTTCCTTGCCCTCGTTCTGGCGGCGCTGCTGCTCGGCAACGTGATTGCCGCTGTCTATCATGCCGAAGTGGTGGCGCTGCGGGTAGGCGAGCCCTTCGGTACACTCGTGCTGGCGCTTGCTGTAACGGTCATCGAGGTGGGGCTGATCATTTCGATCATGCTGAGCGGGGACCGCAACCAGACACTTCTGCGGGACTCTGTGCACGCTGTCGTCATGCTTGTACTGCACGGTCTCGCCGGCCTGTGCATCGTCGTTAGCGCCTTCCGCGAGCGCGAATCCGAGTTCCAAGTGGAAGGGGCCAAGGCGTTCCTCGCGGTGCTGATTCCGATGGCTACGCTGGTGCTGGTGGTACCTAACTACGCGATCTCCGCTCCCGGACCCTACTATTCACCCCTCCAACTCGGCTTCGTTTCGGCGGTTTGCCTCGGCCTCTACATCGCCTTCGTGTTCATCCAGACAGGTTGGCACCGGGCCTATTTCCTTCCGGTGGGCGAGCAGGAGGATGCCGCTGAGCGAGCACGGCCGAGCGGACGAACCGCACTCGCATCTCTCGGGATGTTGTTGCCGGCGCTGCTGTCGGTCGTGCTGCTTGCGAAGAGCTTGGGGCCAGCGCTTGAGGCCGGGGTGCAGGCCGTCGGTGCCCCGCTCGCGGTCGTAGGCGTCATCGTCGCCGCAATTGTGCTGTTGCCGGAGACGGCCGCGGCGGTGCGCGCGGCGGCACGCCAGCAGCTGCAAGCCAGCATTAACCTCGCCCTCGGCAGCGGTGTGGCCACTATCGGGCTTAGTGTGCCGATCGTAGCCCTTGCGTCGTTGTGGATGGGCCAACCGCTCGAGCTTGGAATATCCTCGGGTCGGAGCGTGCTGATGCTTCTTGGTTTCGTCGTGGCCATCATCACCTATGGCACCGGACGAACCAACCTGCTGGCCGGCATCGTCCACCTGGTGCTGCTGGCGACCTACGTCTTCACCGTCTTCGCACCCTAAGGCGGATCGGCGAGATAGGCGCAGCGAGCCCGCATTCAGCCGAGGAGATGCGCACAAAGCCAGCCAGATACCGACGCCGACCGCTCCCAGCGAGGGCCGAGCCTCCTGGGCCACAACCGGAACTCCCTGGGATCAGCTGATCGGGTATTTCGCGAAGATCTCTTCGACCCGTTTAAATGCCTTTTCGACGGCCGCCTGCGGCGTCAGGCCCCCGTTGATGACGTCGGCCCAGGCGGTGGGCCAGACATGGGTGTTCTCGACGCTGGCGTAGGCCGGATTGAATACCCAGAAGTTCGGAACCGTCGGACCCAGCAGGCCCTGCCGGGTGTAGGCGGCCCGGTGGGGGTCTGCGAGCCACCATGAATCGTTTTTCGCGATCGACGGCATGCATGGGATATTCCGGCCCAGTCCGGCCTTCAGATAGGAGTTGAGTACCTCCGGCTGGATCAGGAATTTGAGGAAGTCCTTCGCTACCTCGATGTTCTTAGCACCCTGCGGAATTAAGCCGCCGGTATGCAGCGCCTCACTTGGCACTGGCCTGCCGTCATTGGATAAAGGCAGGCCCATAGTTACCATGTCGTTGTAGTCGTCCTTCTTCCCTTGTGACAGCACCGCGACCTCGGTCGATATTGTGCCGTCGAGGTCCATGACGATCTGCTTTGCATGGAAGGCGTTGTTGTCGTCGGCATCATTCCAGTTGATCGCCCCTGGCGGCACGAAGCCCTCCTTGTAGGCAGTGGTGGGATAAATCACCGTCTTGATCGCGGCCTCTTTGACCCGCGGGTCGTCAACGTGCAGCTTGCCGTCCTCGCTGACGATGTCTTTTCCCCCATAGGCGATCAGGAAGTAATCGAATAAGGCATTCGAATCGTTGCCCGTTGTGTTGAGCTGAAAGCCCATGCCATAGACATTGCGCATGCGTTGCGCGCGCAGCTTTTTCTGTACCTCTTTGAAGAAATCGTAGTACGCGTCCCAGGTCTTCGGGATGTCTTCGATTGTGTGTCCTGCTTTCTCGATCAGCGGCCGCCAGAGGTGGTTCGGGCGCACCGCGCAGGTGTAGGGCACTGCATAGTAACTACGCCGTTTCTCCACGCTGTTGTAGCAGAACGAGGTGAGCAACGCCGTTTCGGTGTACTGTGGCTTCTGCGTCTCGACGACGTCGGTAACGTCGACCAGCTTGTTGTCCCAGGCGTACAGCGCAAGAATTTCCACCGGGTTGTTCGGGAACAGGTCCGGGACAACACCGCTGGTCATCGCCGAGACGATTTTCTGGCGGTGCGGCGCGAACGGAATGAGAGCGTAGTCGATCGTGTTGCCGCTGGCCTTCTCGTAATCAGCCACGAGCTTCCGGAATGCGACATCCTCCTCTTGGGCGAAACCCTGCACCCACCATACGGTCGCAGTTTTCGCCGCCGCTCTCGCGATATACGGCCGGGCTAACGCCCCGGCGGTAAGGAGGCCCAAGGAATTGCGAAGCAGTGATCGGCGGGTAGTGGCTTTGGTCATCCTTTTTCTCCTGTTCCGGCGCCGCGACATCGCCTGATTTTTTCCCGCTTAAGTTACGACAGCGCCCGGCGCGCTCAAAGGCTCGCGTCCAACCCGATTGAACAGGCGGTTCAGCCACATCGCGGAAGGGTTTTACTGGATTGCCTGGGGGAATGACCGTGAATGACGTCACCCCTACAGCCACCTGCGGCACTCAAGGCCGCGGCACCACGGCCCGGCATTGCGCCGCGCCCCGTCCACGCCGGACTGACTCTTCCGTTTCACTCGGCCTCAGGAGTGGGAGCGATAGCCGGTCGTATGGCCCTCTGCCTCGATGCACAGCGTGGAAGTGCGGGCCCGTGATCGGCAGCGTACATCCGCACGCTCACGGCGGCAAAGGGGGAATTGACGTGACGACCTTCAAGACCACCGGGCGGCCCCGGACAGGCAGCCTCGTCGCCTCGGGAGCGGCACCGGCCCGATAACGGCAACAACCGCGGCCGCGGAGGTGCTTTACATGCTGTCCGGCTTGCTTCTCGAAGTGATGCGCGACATAAAGGGTACAAGGGCTGGACCAGAGGCGCTTGCGCCGACCGCTCATGCGGACAGCCTGGACATTGTGGTGGGAACACCGAGAGCTATCGAGGCCTTTTCAGCGCCTGTTATGTCCAACACCTGGGTCGTTGATCTCCGACATTATCTGAAGCCCGGCGGGGCGCTCGCCGAAATGCCGGGGCGCGCCCGGCGTTTAGCGGAATATTGGACAGAGATCGTCGCGCAAGCATCGAATTTTGATGAGCCGATAACTCTGCGCTGTCGCCGCCGACCGGGGCGTCGCGCCTGTGCGGGAACGCTTGAGATCGGTTTCGACCGGGATTTCTCAGCAATCATCTGGTGTTGCACAGTGTGCGGCGACAACGGCGTCATTAGTGGGTGGCAGGGATCGTTTTGGGATAACAGCGACACCCCGGAGTTTTACCAGTAGCGCCTTAAATCTGACTGTTCCTCCTCATACGACCCAGTTATCTGACTTATTGAACAGTCTACCGTTTTATCTTCGGCAAGAAGACCAAGCAAAATTCGAGAATTTCCTACGCAAATCTCGATTGGAGTCATACGCCGACCTCACGGCCAACGACCTGGGAATTGCTTCGGGTTAGCAATAGCCGATGATGCGGCTTGCACCAGTCGAACGGTTGTAAGCTCGCGGCAGGATGCATACCGTAATTTCCCTCCCCTGGCTTTTCTTCGCGTTGATCAGAACCCCATCACAATCGTCAGGCACGGGAGTTGAAAACCAGGAAGCCTGGCTCATTGAGTACGGGCGAGGATGTGGGGATACCATGCTCTATTCTTTATCCCCGGCACCGATATTCAACACAGTCACGTGGGTTTGGTTCTGAAGCGCTGGCGTGCGCGCGGGCCGAAGCATTGCGCCGAGATAAACCCATTCTCCGTGTCGCATGCTGGCGAGCAAAAAGCTGAACGGCGGCGGGCGCGGCGGATCGGTGACAGGGTCAATGCCGGTACTTTTTTACTAACCTGAAGATTGGTCACGCACGACGAGGCTGCCGAGCGGGTGGGCCTCGGCGGTTTGGTCGGGGAGCAGCAGGGTGGTGGCGTCGAGCTGGGTGATGATCGCCGGGCCGCCGATGCGGTCGCCGGCGCCGAGCCGGGCACGATCGTAGATCGGCGCGTCGACCCGGTCCTCGGCGAACCATATCGCCTGGTGGCCGACAATCGCGGCGCCGGGATTACCTCCGGGCGGCAGATCCGGCAATTGCGGCGGCGGAAAGACACCTGCCGCATCGACCCTGAGGGTGACGAGTTCAACCGGCGTGTCCTCCTGGGCGAAGGTGTAGAGCCGCTGGTGCCGGTGATGAAATGCGGCGATCGCCGCCGCGAGGCCGGCGCCATCGACCGGACCTGCGGGCCACGGCACGGTCAGCTCGAAGCCCTGGTGGCGATAGCGCAGGCTCGCCTGCCGCACCATATGGCGCGCTTCTGGCGGTACGTCTTCGGCGTCGAGCCAGGCCAGCGCTTCGGCTTCGAGTGCGCCATAGGCCACCGCGATGCGGTCGATGTCATAATCGGGCGGCCGTTCGAGACAGGTGCGCGAGAACTCGGTCTTCAAGTTCGAGACGAGCAGCCCGAGCGCCGAGGTCACCCCGGGAGCGGGCGGTACCAGAACGGTCTTGATCCCGAGGAGGCGGGCCAAGGTGCCCCCATGCAGCGGGCCGGCACCGCCAAACGGCACCAGCACGAAATCGCGCGGGTCATGGCCGCGCTCGACCGAGACGACACGGATCGCTCCCGTCATGTGGTTGTCGACGATCGCCAACACACCGCGCGCCGCGTCCTCGAGGGCCAACCCCATCGGCGCCGCGATGCGCGTCGCGATCGCCCGGCGGGCCGCCTCAGGATCGAGTGTGAAGGCGCCGCCGAGCAGCGAGGGCGGCAAATGGCCGAGCACCAAATGCGCGTCGGTGACGGTCGGCTCCACGCCGCCGCGGCCATAGCAGGCCGGGCCCGGCTCCGCCCCGGCGCTCTGCGGCCCGACCGTCAAAGCTCCCTCCAGCGAATAGCGCGCAATCGAGCCGCCGCCGGCGCCGATCGTCGCCAGGTCGATCATCGGCAAGGCGAGAGGCCAATCGCCGATATGGCCTTTATCGGTCAGGCCCGGCGCGCCGTCTTGAATGAGCCCGATATCGGCTGAGGTGCCGCCGATATCGATGCCGATCAAGTTGTGATAGCCGGCGGCAGCGCCGATGAAGGCGGCTCCGACCGCGCCGGCCGCCGGCCCGGACAAGACTGTCTCAACTGGCCTGTCCTGCGCGCGTGCGGCGCCGATGACGCCGCCCGACGATTTCATCATCAAAAGCGGCGCGGCAATGCCGTGCGCGGCGATCTGGCGTTCGAGCCGTGCGACGTACGATGCAACGAGCGGCATGACTTGCGCGTTGAGCGCCGTCGTCATACTGCGTTCGTATTCGCGAAAGACCGGCAACACCTCGCTCGACAGTGACACGAGCGCATCCGGCAGGAGCGAGTGCAGGATCTCGCCGGCACGCCGCTCGTGCGCCGGATCGGCGTAGCTGTGCAAAAACACGACCGCGACGGCGCGGATCCCCTCAGCACCGATCGCCCGTGCGGCGTCAACGACAGCGAACTCGTCGAGCGGTTCGATTTCGCTGCCGTCGGCATCGATGCGGCCGCCGACCTCGAAGATCGCCTGCGGCGGCACCGGGCGCTTCGGTTTGACCCATGCGAAGAGGCTCGACCGCCGTGGAATGTCCTGTCGGCCGATTTCGAGCACGTATTTGAAGCCGGCATTGGTCAGCAGGGCGGTCGGACTGCCCTTGCCCTCGAGGATCAGATTGGTGGCAACCGTGGTGCCGTGCAGCACCCGCGCGACCGCTGCACCAGCGAGTCCCGCCTTCGCGAGCATCATCCCGACGCCGGCAATAAAGCTGCGGGATGGGTCATCCGGTGAGGACGGCGTCTTAGCGGCGTGGAGCCGCCCGCTCGCCGGGTCGAGCAGAATGACGTCGGTGAAGGTCCCGCCGGTATCGACGCCGATTACCGCGCGGGCTTGCGATGGTGGCACGGGCTAGAGCCTCTCGTTCGGCACTCTGCGTCCTTCGACGCCTCGCTGCGCGAGGCACCTCAGGATGAGGAGCTTTCCTGATGCCGTCATAGATTTACCTCCTTGAGGAGCGTCCGCGGAGCGCGTCGGGAGGCCCGCAC
>JAFMSA010000155.1 GCA_017353855.1 Alphaproteobacteria bacterium | reverse complement strand
GGCGGAGGGATAAAAAGGGCTGCGAGGCGGTCGTCCTAGGCTGCACCGAGATACCGTCAATCATGAACGAGTCGAATTCACCGCCGCCGACGCTCGATCCGACACGTTTGCTGGCCCGCGCCGCACTGTCCCGGGCGGTCGTGACCGCGCCGGCCTGACGGAGCTCCGGACGAGCCGAGCCGAAGCCCCTGCGCCGGATTTGCCAATGCACAGCCAACCCGGCCGCAGTCCGATCAGGGTACTGCGCGAGGTTTTCGGCTTCGACAGCTTCCGCGGCGAGCAGCTCGCGATCATCGAACACGTGATCGCCGGCGGCGATGCCGTCGTGCTGATGCCCACCGGGGGTGGCAAGTCCCTCTGCTATCAAGTGCCGGCGTTGTTGCGTCCCGGCCTGGGTGTTGTGGTCTCGCCGCTCATCGCGCTGATGAAGGATCAGGTCGACGCGCTCCGCCAGGCGGGCGTGCGCGCCGCGGCGCTGAATTCGCGGCTCTGGCCCGGCGAGGCCGCCGAGATCGAGCGTGAAGTGCGCCGCGCCGCTCTCGAACTCCTTTACGTTTCACCGGAGCGGTTGCTGACACCCCGCTGCCTCGAGCTCCTCTCCGGCGTGCGTGTTGCCCTCTTTGCCATCGACGAGGCGCATTGCATCTCGCAGTGGGGGCACGATTTCCGGCCGGAATACCAACAGCTTACCATACTTAAGGAACGCTTTCCCGAGGTCCCGCTATTGGCGCTGACAGCGACAGCGGACGACCCGACGCGGCGTGATATTGTCACTCAGCTGCAGCTGGCGAAGGCAAAGATCTTCGCGGCAGGCTACGACCGGCCGAACCTGTTCTACCGCGTGATCCCCAAGCGCAATCCGCTCGAGCAGCTCTGGTCTTTCCTCGCTGAGGAGCATCCTGAAGATGCCGGGATCATCTACTGCACCACCCGGCGCGCCGTCGACGAAACCGCCTCGTGGCTGAGGGCGCGCGGACGCGATGCTCTTCCTTATCATGCCGGTCTCGCAGCAACCGTCCGCGAGCGTCACCAGGAGCGCTTTGTCAGGGACGAGGGCGTGGTCGTCGTCGCCACGATCGCATTCGGTATGGGAATCGACAAACCCAATGTGCGCTTCGTCGCCCACCTCGATGCGCCGAAGAACCTCGAAGCCTACTACCAGGAAACCGGGCGCGCCGGCCGTGACGGCCTGCCGGCCGACGCCTGGATGGCGTACGGCCTCGCCGATGCGATGAACTTGCTGCGGTTGCTCGAAAGCGGCGAGATGACCGATCGCCAACGCCGCATCGAACGGCAGAAACTGGAAGCGCTGCTCGGCTATTGCGAGGCGATTTCGTGCCGGCGCCAAGTCCTTCTCGGCTATTTCGGAGAGACCGAACACGTGCCTTGCGGCAATTGCGACAATTGCCGTGTCCCCGTGCCGAGCTGGGACGGAACGCTCGCAGCACAAAAAGCGCTCTCGGCAGTATATCGCACCGGCCAGCGTTTCGGTGCACATCACCTCGTGGACATACTGCTCGGTGCCGAAACCGAACGCATTGTCCGATTGGGGCACAACCGGCTGAGAACCTTTGGCGTCGGCACCGAGCTCGCCCGCCGCAGCTGGTTGTCGGTGTTCCGTCAACTCGCCGCGCAGGGCTTCGTCGTGCCGGACATCTCCGGCCATGGAGGGTTGTCGCTGGGTCCGTCGGCTGCCTCTGTCCTACGCGGTGCTCGCACCGTGCGGTTTCGCCTCGATGCGAGCCCACGCGAGCGACAGGGTGCTCGATCCGACCGCAAAGCCGGCGCGGCAGCCACGGCGCCCGATCCGGCCGCGGGCGCGTTGTGGGACGCGCTGCGCGCTTGGCGGCTCGACGAGGCGCGGCAGCAAGAGCTTCCGCCCTACGTCATCTTTCACGATGCAACCTTGAGCGAGATAGCGCGCCGCCGACCGGCCTCGCTTGCCGAATTTGCGGAAATTCCCGGGGTCGGTCGCAGCAAGCTCGAACGTTACGGCCGCGCGGTCGTTGCCATCGTGAGCCAGCACCCCCATCCCGTGCCGCCCCCACGCAGCCCGCAGCAGAGGCAGGAATAACCGCACCGAAGAAGAAACTCGCTCCGGAGGACAGTCGCGCCGTAGCTCGGCAGTGCCGCGTGTGCAGCACGGTTGCAATCCAGGATGATCCGTGTTGTTTTTGCAAACATGATGTCCCGCCGGTGAGACGGTGTCCGCTGCGCTTGGTGTCTGGTGGCGCGCTCCGGTCGCGCGGGTCTCCTCCGGGAGTCTCCATCGCCGAGCGGGCAGGAGACGCGGTTCTCCGTCTACGCGCAGCCGCAACATCAGGGATTTCCTGCGAGATCGGTGGAGTCATTGCGAACGCCATTTCGAAACCACCCGGCTCGCCGCCCCGGGAGCATCGGGGCAATCGCGCTTGCGGTGCGCCGGGCCGGGCCGCGGCGACAAAGCGGGCTTGTTCGAGAACTTGCGCATGATCTCCGCCGGGCAGATCGAACCCGGGATCGCGCAATGCGATGTTGTCGGCTGCGTCTATGCCGGGACCGGCATTTTCGCCACTGGCGGGCCGATGGAGAATTTACAGGCGATTGCGAGCCTGTTTCCCGAGAAGCTCCAGATGGTCATTCCTCCAGACAGCTCAATCCGGACCCTTGCCGACCCGAAGGCTACGCGTATCTCGTTGGGACAGGGAGCACCGGGGACGATTGCCGACCCGCGCACCGTGTGCGCCGGGCAGCACCCTCAGAGAAGGATTTGACGGCCGGGTACCTGCGTCCGGGCGCTGCGGCAGCGGAGATCAAGGACGGCACGCTTGAGGCGTTTGCTGTGATGGGCGGCGTCCCGGTCCCGTCGATCCGTGATCCTGCTGCAGACATGGCGATGCGGCTAATCCCGATCGATGCCGATGTTCTCGCGACAGTGGAACAGAGGCCGAGTGCCAACCGGCGAGCGGTGATCCCGGCCGGAAGCTATCCGGGGATCGATGTCGACACACCGTCGATGGGCGTCAATGCGGTGTGGATCGTAAGCGCCGATGCCTGTGACGATCTGATCTACAGTATCACCAAAGCCTGGTGGAACGAGGTCAGCCAGCGTCTCTCCGAGGCTCTTAATGCGATTGGGAGACTGGTGCGGTTCCGGAACGCTCTCGAGCGAATTCCGGTACCGTTTCACCCGGGCGCCAGGTAGTTCTGCGCCAGGTAGTTCTATTACGAGGATCGACGACGGTGTGATCGGCGAGTAAGCCGCACCCCACCAACCCCTCGGCTTCATCGCCTGCGCCTCAGATCAGGAGAAACACGTGAAGGTTCTGCGGCTCATCGGACGAGACGTACAATGACGTTGGCTTCCTGGCTGCGCGAGTATTTCTCGCCACACGAGGTGATCGACACTTCGGCGAAGATCTCCGACGAAGTGAAGTTTACCACATGCTACATGTGCGCTGGCCGATGCGGGATCAAAGTCCATTTGAAAGGCGGCGGCATCCGTTACATCGAGGGTAACCCGGATCATCCGGTCAACCGCGGGGTGATTTGCGGCAAAGGCGCGTCGGGCATCATGCAGCAGCGCTCGCCGGCCAAGCTGAAAAGGCCGCTGAAGCGAGCGGGAGAACGCGGTTCGGGAGAGTTCCGCGAAATCGAATGGGACGAGGCGATCACGACCGCGGTCGAGTGGCTGTCGTCGATCCGCGCGACGGACCCGAAAAAACTCGCCTTCTTTACCGGTCGCGATCAGAGCCAGTCGCTGACCGGGTATTGGGCGGCACAGTTCGGCACTCCGAATTTTGCCGCACATGGCGGCTTCTGCTCGGTCAATATGGCGGCTGCCGGAATGTATACCCTCGGCGGCAGCTTTTGGGAGTTTGGCGAGCCCGATTGGGACCGCACCCGGTTTTTCATGATGTTCGGCGTTGCCGAAGATCATGATTCGAACCCAATCAAGATCGCACTGTCCGGGCTGCGCCGCCGCGGCGCCAAATTCGTCTCGGTCAACCCGGTCCGCACCGGCTATTCGGCGATCGCCGACGAATGGGTAGGGATCAGGCCAGGAACCGATGGGCTCTTCGTGCTGGCCGTGGTCCACGAACTGCTCAAGGCCGAGAAGATCGATCTCGATTATCTCGGCCGCTATACGAATGCCGGCTGGCTGGTGATCCAGGCGCCGGGAGCCGGCGATGACGGGTTGTTTGCCCGTAACGAGGCCGGCGAGCCGCTCGTCCTGGAGGCCGGGGGATCACTCGCCGGCGGCATGACGGCCGGCGTGAGCGCCCGGCTCGTCGGCGACGCCGTGCTGCCCGACGGGAGGCGGGCGGTGCCGGTCTTCCAGCTGCTCGCCGAGCGTTACCTCGACCCTTCTTACGCGCCGGAAGCCGTTGCCGAGGCCTGCGGCATCCCGGCTGCCACGATAAGAAGGCTGGCCGGGGAGATGGCGCGCGCCGCGTTCGAAGAGGAAATCGAGCTCGCTGTTGGGTGGACCGACTGGGCCGGGCGGCGCCATGAGTCGATCCGCGGGCGGCCGGTCTCGATCCATGCAATGCGGGGGATTTCCGCTCACTCGAACGGGTTCCAGACTTGCCGCGCGCTTCATTTGCTGCAGATCCTGCTCGGCACGATCGATGTCCCGGGCGGCTGGCGTTACAAGTCGCCGCATCCAAAGCCGACCCCGCCCGGCCCCAAACCGGCCGGCCGACGCGAGCAGATCGCTCCCGGAAAGCCATTGGCCGGCAGCCCGCTCGGCTACCCGCTGTCGCCGGAGGATCTGATCATCGACGCCGAGGGGCACCCGTTGCGAATCGATAAGGCGTTCTCGTGGGACGCCCCGATCGCCGCGCATGGGTTGATGCACATGGTCATCACGAATGCCTGGCGGGGCGATCCGTATCCGATCGATACGTTGCTGATGTACATGGCCAATATGGCCTGGAATTCGGCAATGAACAGCGCCGAGACGACCCGCATGCTGACCGACAAGGATCCGACAAGCGGAGAGTACCGGATCCCGCGGATTATCTATTCGGACGCGTATTACTCCGAGATGGTCGCTTATGCCGACCTCGTGCTGCCCGACACCACATATCTCGAGCGCTGGGATTGCATATCCTTGCTCGACCGTCCGATCGGCTCGCCGGACGGGCCGGCCGACTCGATCCGACAGCCGGTGCTCGCGCCGGACCGCGATGTCCGCCCGTTTCAGGACGTCCTGATCGAGTTGGGCGCGCGGTTGGGGCTGCCCGGCTTTATCTCCCCTGAAGGGGGTCCGCGTTATCCCGGCGGGTACTCCGATTACATCGTCAATCACGAGCGGCGGCCAGGCGTTGGGCCGCTCGCCGGCTGGCGGGGTGCAGACGGCGAATATTCGGGACGGGGCGCACCGAACCCGCGCCAGCTCGAGCGTTACGTAGCGAATGGCTGTTTCTGGAAGCACGAGCTTCCGGACGGACAGCGCTACTTCAAACACGCCAACAAGGATTATCTCGAGACCGCCGTCTCGATGGGGTTAATCGACAAGCCTGAGCCGGTCGTGCTGCAGCTTTATGTCGAGCCGCTGCAGCGCTTCCGACTCGCCGCCCAGGGACACGGCACGATCTTGCCGCCGGAGACACACCGCGAGCGGATTGCCGCTTACTTCGACCCGCTGCCGTTTTGGTACACGCCGTTCGAGGAAGCCCGGGTCGATTGCGGCACCTTTCCGTTGCACGCTCTCACACAGCGGCCGATGCAGATGTACCATTCCTGGCATTCGCAAAATGCCTGGTTGCGGCAGATCCTCGGCAGCAACCGCTTGTTTCTGAACCGGGCCCTCGGGCGAGCGCTCGGGCTCGCCGAGGAGGACTGGGTTTGGCTGTCCAGCCACCATGGCCGCATCCGCGTCCCGACGAGACTGATGGATGGCGTCAATCCGGATGTGGTGTGGACCTGGAACGCAATCGGCAAGCGGGCCGGCGCGTGGAACCTCGACCCTGATTCGCCGGAATTCCGCCAGGGCTTCCTGCTCAACCACCTGATCTCCGAGCTGTTGCCGCCGGACGGCAGCTATGCGCATGCCAATGCAGATCCGATCACGGGCCAAGCGGCCTGGTACGATCTGCGGGTGCGGGTCGATCGCGCGACAGCGCACGAGGCGGGTACCACCGCACCCTCCTTCAGGAAGCTCGCGCATCCCGTGTCGCTGGGCCGCGCCCCGGCGATCCTGCGCTACTTCAGCGGAGACGATCACGAGGAGCAATTCTCATGACAATGCTGCCCGATCCGCGCCCCGGACAGAAGAAGCTCGGGCTCGTCATCGACCTCGATATCTGCGTCGGCTGTCACGCCTGCGCGACGGCCTGCAAGGAATGGAACGCCAGCGGCCACATGGGACCACTGCCGGACTTCAACCCCTATGGCAATGACGCTTGGGGTGTGTGGTTCAACCGCATCCACTCCTTTGAGGAGGGTGAAGGCGCGGGCGCGCGAACCGTCTATTTTCCGAAATCCTGTCTGCACTGCGAGGAGCCTGCTTGTGTCACTGTGTGCCCGACGGGTGCCTCCTATAAGCGCGCGGAAGACGGCATCGTGCTGGTCAACGAAGCGGTCTGCATTGGCTGCAGGCTATGTGCCTGGGCATGCCCTTACGGAGCACGCGAGTTCGATGCCGACGAGGGCGTCATGAAGAAATGCACCCTGTGCATTGACCGGATCTACAATGAGAACCTGGCACCCGAGGACCGGCAGCCGGCTTGCGTCGCAGTCTGTCCGGTAAATGCCCGCCACTTTGGCGACCTCGGTGATCCGCACTCTGGCGTCTCGCAGATCGTTGCTGAACGACGCGGCGGCGATCTGATGGCGGAACTGGACTACAAGCCGGTCAACAAATATCTGCCCCCGCGATCGGCCCGGATGGCCCCGACACAGGCCGCTGCCGACGACACTGCGGCCCCCGGCGATCCGGAATCTCCCGGTAACCGGCTGCTGAGCTGGGTCGATCGGCTCCTCTCCCGCTAATCCGCACCCGAGGCCGACCCCTCCATGCATCCGGCATTATCCATCATTTTTTTCACCACTTCGGCGGGTGCCGGTTTTGCGCTGATGATATTGCTCGGGATCGGTGTGCCGCTCGGGTTGTTGCCGCCGGAGCGGGGGTTTGGCTTCGCGGCGCTCGCGATAGCGGTGATGCTCGCCGCCGGTGGGCTTGCCTCTTCGGCCTCTCACCTCGGCCGGCCCGAGCGGGCATGGCGCGCCTTCTCGCAATGGCGGTCGTCCTGGCTGTCGCGTGAGGGTGTGTTTGCCGTCCTGACGTTTCTGCCGGCTGCTGTCTTTGGCATCGGCTGGATCTTCTTCGGAGCGACCGGCGGACTCGTTGGCCTGTGCGGTGTCTTGGCGGCGGCGTCCGCGCTCGCGACGATCTACTGTACCGGGATGATTTACGCGTCGTTGAAGCCGATCCACCAATGGCACAATTCATGGGTCGTGCCGAACTATTTTGCGCTTGGCCTGATGAGCGGTTTTCTCGTTCTTGACTTCCTTGTCCGGCTTTGGAGCGCGCGGCCGTCGGGAACGAGCTTGCTGACGCTGATCGTCGTTCTCGCCGGATGGTGGATGAAGGAACGGTATTGGCGCTTCATCGATACCACATCGGCGCGCACCACGCCGGCCACCGCGACGCTGCTCGGCAGCCGGGGCAGGGTGCGCATGCTCGAGCCACCCCATACCGAGGAAAACTACCTGCTGAAGGAAATGGGCTTCCGCGTTGCCCGCAAGCATCGTGTGCGCCTGCGCTGGATCGCGCGTTTGGCGGGCTTCGGCCTGCCGGCCCTGTTGACGGTGGTGGCGCTGGCGTTCGGGGGCGTGGTCGGCACGGTTGCTGCGGGGCTTGCCGTGGCGAGCGCCGCGCTTGGCCTGATTTCGGAACGCTGGCTGTTTTTCGCGGAAGCCAAACACACTGTTACATTGTACTACGGGGCCGATGCGGTCTGAAACTTCCGGCGCCGGATGATAATTTTGTTACCGCGGCCCTGGACACCACGAGCCTCGGGTCTTATCTTAACACCTCGCTGCGCTCCCCGCTGGGGTGAGCCATTTCTCCTCGATGACGACGTGCGCTGCGCAAGCGGCGGACCGTGCTGGTGTCGGGAGGAACGCCGGCCGGTGTGTCGATCCCGGGCATGAATCGGGTGTTGACGCCGGGGCATGGGCGGGCTTATAAGCGCGGCCCCTTCGTGGTCGGTCTTGG
>JAFMSA010000733.1 GCA_017353855.1 Alphaproteobacteria bacterium | reverse complement strand
AATCCTGATGCCATTGCCAGACATCGCCCTCGAACGCCGCTTTTGCGTTGATCTTGAACTGATGCATGTAGAGCTTTTCGCCGAACACCTGCTCAACCGGGCGGATCAGCCGCGGATGAGTACCGAGCAGACGAAACGCCACGTTGTAGGTGTGTGCGGCAAAGGCTGTGCGGGGCGCGCCGGTTTTCTCGCGCCAGACCTCCTGACGGTTGCCGGCGTAAATGTGCTCGGCTTCATCGCGCAGGCTCGCGACCTCCTGCTCCGAGAAGCACTCGGGCACGAACAGATAGCCTTCTTCAGCGAACTGCCGGAGCTGCGGGGCGGTGAGCTGCATCGCGGATTCCTCCCGGTGACAAGCGTGACTGGCTCAGGCGACGCGCGGTTTCGCTGCCGGCACGATCGGTGTGCCGTCGCGCGGCGCACTCTGCGCCCCCAGCATCGCCGGTCAGCACGAGACGAAGGATCTCCTCATGCTCGGCCCAGACGATCGGGCGCTGCTCAGGGTCTTCGAGCACGGCGCCCATCGAGCGCTTCAGATGCGGCCATTGCACCGCGACAGTGTCTTCGATCGCGCGATTGCCGGACAGCCGGTACAGTGCTGCGTGAAACGCTACGTCCGCCTGGATAAAAGCCAATACCGGCGCATCCGTCCGGAGGGCGAGCCCTGCTGCGAGGGCGCGGGTCGCCGTCCGTCGCCCGGTCGCGTCGACCCTGCGGGCGGCCACCCGCTCGGCGGCCAGCCGGGCCGCCAACGCGTCGAGTGCCGTTCGGACTTGGTAAAGCTCACGAACACGAACGGGGTCGACCGTCGAGACGGTCAATCCCCGTCGGCCGTTTTCCTCGACGAGCTTTTGCTGCTTGAGCATCCGCAAGGCGTGGCTGACCGGCTGGCGCGATACCCCGAGCATCCGGCCAAGTTCCTCCTGACGGATACGCTGGCCGGGCGCAAGCGTGCCATCGGCAATGGCTTCGACCAAGCGCTCGTGGGCGCGGTCGATCAGAGCCGGTTGCGGATCGAGAGGCCGCAAGCGACAAACCTCAAGTTTTGAATTCCGAATTCCATAATAGATCTTGGAATCATGCTCGTCAAACTGTCGCAGGCGGTGGTCAGTTCATCAATGCGCGGTCGTGGGCACCAGCTGCCGGCTCCGGATCAGGGGCGGCGGCGCCGTCATCGACGTCGAGCGGTGTACCCTCACCTGCGGAAGAGCAGGGCAGCACACCTCGCGACGGTCGAAGGGCAGCTGAATATTTGAGCAAGATGGCTCCGCTTGCTATAGCTGCTTTGCGATCAGGGGAGCTGCGGGCTCGACAAAGCCCCCCAGCCGCTTCCTCGCAATGTATCGGCTGGCATTCGTGACGAATGCCCAAATCTCATCGAGAGCGGCGTCGAGGGCGAAGCCTGCTAATTGTATTGCGACGGTTTCGGGCAGTTGTTCGGCCGCACGCTGGAGCCGATCAGCCTCGACAAAACCTTCGGGAGGCGCGGGTGTGGCGCCTCCCATTGACGCTCGAGGCCAAACACACGGCGCACGAGATTTCGAATCGCCCGGCAAGCTCGGATTCGTGGGCCTGCCGCAAGATGCGAACAGTCGCCATCACCCGGCGATCGGATAAGGCGTGGCAGGGAATAGCGTAGCGCATCTGGCCCAATTCCCCCACCAGCGGCACGGGATCAATGGCATTGCCAGCGTATTGTCAGCCGACATACCGATCTTGCGGCCCTCGCAGGCAACTCACAGTCGGAACCGAGCGGGGGAACTCGGTGAGCCGGAACTACAGCGAACTTTCCCGGCGGCTCAGGCGTTCGATCTCGGTGATGATGTAGCCGACACCCCGGATCGTGTGGATCATTAAATTGGCGTCCGCTGCCTGCAGCTGTCGCCGCAAATGGTGCACATGCACCGGGATTGTGTTCGAGTCCGGCTCCTCATCAATGCCGTAGAGCTTTTCCTCCAGCACAGCCTTCGGCACGATCCGGCCGAACCGTCGCAGCATTTGCTCGAGAATTGCCAGCTCCCGGCGCGACAGATGGAGCGGCCGCCCGGCGACCGTCAGCTCTCGTCCAACTGTGTCGAGGCGGAGATTACCGGCCTCCAGGGTTATGCCTAATACGCCTCCGGGCCGGCGTAACAGTGCTTTGATCCGGGCAATCAGCTCGGTCATCGCGAAGGGCTTGGTCAGGTAATCGTCCGCTCCGGCATTGAGACCGGCTACCCTGTCCTCGACGGCATCCCGTGCCGTGAGGATCAGAATGGGGAGCGCCCGGCCGATGCGACGCACCTCGGCAAGGACAGCGAGGCCGTCACGATCGGGCAGGCCGAGGTCGAGAACTACCGCATCGTAGTTGACGAGCTCGATTGCGGCGCCACCGTCTGCTGCCGAGCCTGCAACGTCGACGGTGAACCCGACATCCCCGAGCTTTGACTTCAGGATCCCGGCAAGGCGATCTTCGTCCTCGATTACCAAAATGCGCATCAGTCTCACCGTCGGGGAGCGGACAAGAGCATGGCAAAGACGACAGCGCCCGAAATAACTTGCTTTCCCTCCGGTCCGTCGGACAACAAGCTCGCGGGCACAATACCGCCAATGCGCCCATCTGGCTGTCCGCTTTCGTAAGTGATAAGCGACTGGCACAGAATATTCAAACCGCAACGGCATTGCCCCGCCTGCCGGCCCTGGCGACGAGAGATCGTTGTCATTCGGCGAGATCCGACGATCG
>JAFMSA010000732.1 GCA_017353855.1 Alphaproteobacteria bacterium | reverse complement strand
GCGCACCGCCGCGCACGGGATCGGCGCGAACATAGCGCGGCGTGCAATCGGTTGCCATTGCCAGGGCCTTGCCTGACCGGGCGACGCGCAGGACGGCGGCATCGCCGCCCGGCCGCCTGACGGTGTTGCCCATTACGAGATGATCATACTGCTCCCAGATCCACCGCTTCGAGGCGAGGGCGGGGCAGCCGATAAGCCGCTTGAGGCACTCAAGGGGGGCACGATCGGACAGTGCAAACGGATTGATCTCCGATTGCGGAGCAGTTGAGCGCCAAGGGCGTCGGTAGAGCGGGGCCTCAGTCACTAACGGGCCCACCGGAAGGTCGGCGACGGTTTTACCGTGCATCTGCAGCATCAGCCGACCGGTCTGCGTGAGCCGCCCGATCACCGCAAAATCGAGCTCCCATTTCGCGAAGATCCGCCGCGCCGCGGCCTCGGAGCCCGGCCGCAGGATCATAAGCATCCGCTCCTGGCTCTCGCTCAGCATGATCTCGTAGGCGGTCATCCCCGGCTCGCGCACCGGCACGCGGTCGAGATCAAGCTCGATGCCGAGGCCGCCCTTGCCCGCCATCTCCACCGACGACGAGGTCAAGCCGGCCGCGCCCATATCCTGAATGGCGACAATCGCGTCCTTCTCCATCAGCTCAAGACAGGCTTCGATCAGCAGTTTCTCAGTGAACGGGTCGCCGACCTGCACGCTCGGCCGCTTCTCGCCCGCATCTGCGCGAAATTCGCTCGACGCCATTGTCGCACCGTGGATGCCGTCACGGCCGGTCTTAGCGCCGACATAGACGACAAGGTTTCCCGGACCCGCCGCGGCCGAATAGAAGATCCGGTCGGCGCGGGCCAGCCCGACGCACATTGCATTGACGAGGATGTTGCCGTCGTAGGATGGATGGAACTCGCATTCGCCGCCAACGGTCGGGACGCCGACGCAATTACCATAGCCGCCGATCCCTGCGACGACGCCGGACAGCAAGTGTCGGGTACGCGGATTGCCGGGGCTGCCGAAACGCAATGAGTTGAGGATTGCGATCGGCCGCGCTCCCATTGTGAAGACGTCACGCAGAATGCCGCCGACCCCGGTCGCCGCTCCCTGATATGGCTCGATGAATGAGGGGTGGTTGTGGCTCTCGATCTTGAAGATCACGGCGTCGCCGCCGCCGATATCCACGACCCCGGCATTTTCACCCGGCCCGCAGATCACGCGTGCTCCGGTTGTCGGCAAAGTCTTGAGCCAAACCCGCGACGATTTGTAAGAGCAGTGCTCGCTCCACATCACCGCGAAGATGCCCAGTTCGGTAATGTTCGGCGTGCGGCCGAGGATGGCGACCGTCCGCTCGAACTCCTCGTCGCTCAGACCATGCTCGGCTGCGAGAGCCGCTGTAACGTTGCTGCCGTCATTCACTGCAGTGCGCTCACCAACCCGTCAAAAAACGCCGCCCCATCGGTGCCGCCGAGCAGCGGATCGGTGGCGTTTTCGGGGTGCGGCATCAGGCCAAGGATGGTGCGGGCCTCGTTGAAGATCCCCGCTATGGCCCGCGCCGAGCCGTTGAAGTTATCCGTCTCGGCGAGCCCGCCGTCCGCTCCGCAATAGCGAAAGGCGACCAGACCCCGGTCGTCGAGCCGGTCGAGCGTCTCGGCATCGGCGGTATAGTTGCCGTCGTGATGCGCGACCGGGAACCGGATCGTCTGCCCCGCCTCGTAGCCGCAGGTGAAGATCGTCTGACTGTTCTCGACGCGCAGGTGAATGTCGCGGCACGTAAAGCGCAGCGAACGGTTCGGCAGCAGCGCGCCCGGCAGCATTCCCGCCTCGGTCAGGATCTGGAAACCGTTGCAGATGCCGAGGATGGGTGTGCCGTTGTCGGCCCGCTTGCGCACCTCGCGCATAATCGGGGAATGCGCCGCGATCGCTCCGCACCGCAAGTAGTCGCCATAAGCGAACCCCCCGGGAAGAACGATCAAATCGCTGGGCGGCAGATTGGCGTCGCGGTGCCAGACACGAACCGGGATCTGTCCCGTCGCACGTGTCAAGGCGGCGCACAGATCAGATTCGCGGTTCGAGCCCGGAAAGATGATGACGGCGGCTCTCATAATGGTTCCATACTCTGCAGGCCGGGTATCGTTCAAGGCGGTGAGGGCATGGGCGCAAGCTCGATCGAATAGTCTTCGATCACCGGGTTCGCGAGGAGCTGCCGGCACATTGCCTCCACCGTTTGGCCGGCGCGCGCCGGATCCGTCTCAGCGAGATCGAGCTCAATCAGTTTTCCTTGGCGCACCTCGCCGATCCCGGTAAAGCCCAAGCCGGCAAGCGCATTTGCTATCGCCTTGCCTTGCGGGTCGAGCAGCCCTGGCTTCAGCCGCACGTGAATTCTGGCTTTCATCGGCACTCCTCGTCAGATCTCGATCTCCCGCCACGGTGCAGCCTCCGGCAGCCATCCGGCAAAACGGAAGATCGGCTTGCGATCCGGCCGGACGCGAGCGGGAAGCGCGATCAGCGCGCTCGCGACCGTCGCGTAACCATCCGTGCGGAACCGCATCGCCACGCTCGCCGGCTCGCCCGGCGGTGTCCGGGTGCTGCCGAGCAGCGATTCCCAGGCCGACCAGTCGTCGCGATCGGGGTCGGGCGCGGGCCACGCCCGAAAAGCCGGCAGCGCTAGTTCAAGGCGCCGGCTGCCGATATCGTTGAGCTCGCCCGCCGCGATCATCGACACCCCCTCGG
>JAFMSA010000731.1 GCA_017353855.1 Alphaproteobacteria bacterium | reverse complement strand
TCGTAATGATCCGCCATCGCCTCGCACTCACATGTCGAAGAGGATACGGGACGGATCTTCGACGCATTCCTTGACCCGCACCAGAAAACTCACCGCCTCGCGCCCATCGACAATGCGGTGGTCGTAGGAGAGAGCGACATACATCATCGGTCGGATTTCGATCTGGTCGGTCCCCGGGCGTGACCCGGCGGCCGCCACGGGGCGCCGCTCGATCTTATGCATGCCGAGAATGCCGGATTGCGGCGGGTTCAGGATCGGCGTCGACATCAGCGACCCATAGACGCCGCCGTTCGAAATCGTGAAGGTGCCGCCGGAGAGGTCTTCGACGGTCAGCTTGCCTTCGCGCGCTTTTCGCCCGTAATCGGCAATCGTGTTTTCGATTTCGGCAAAGCTCAGCCGGTCGGCATCGCGAACGACCGGAACGACCAGACCCTGCTCGGTGCCGACAGCAACCCCTATGTCGTAATGATTCTTGTACACGATGTCGTCGCCGTCGATCTCGGCATTGACCGCCGGCAGCTCCTTCAATGCGACGATCGCGGCCTTGATAAAGATCGACATGAATCCAAGCCGCACGCCGTGTTTTTTCTCGAACGCCTCGCGGTGGCACTCGCGCAGCGCGATCGCCCGGCTCATGTCGATTTCGTTGAACGTGGTCAGCATCGCGGCGTTGTTTTGCGCCGCCTTTAAGCGCTCGGCGATCCGCTGCCTGAGGCGGCTCATGCGCACGCGAACCTCGCGCTCTTCGACGGCGGCCACGGCTGGCCGCGCTGCGATCACATCGGCCTTGCTGATACGACCTCCCGGCCCCGTCGGTGCGATGCGCGTCGCGTCGAGGCCGGTTTCTTCGATCAGTTTGCGCACCGCCGGACCCGAACGCTCGAGCGCCGCGGCGGCCGTCTCCTTGCCTGCCTCACGGCCCTCGGCACCCTCTTGCGCAATGCGCGGGTCGGAGGCCTCAGGCCGCGGGGCCGGGGTGTGGGCGGGACCATCGGCGATCATGCCGAGTATCGCGCCGACCGGCACATTGCCGCCTTCTTCGACGAGAATCTCGGCTATCGTACCGGCAGCCGGTGCGGGAATTTCGAGGGTCACCTTATCTGTTTCGAGCTCGGCGACGGGCTCGTCGGCGACAACCGGCTCGCCGGGCCGTTTCAGCCACTTTGAAACGGTCGCCTCGGTGATCGATTCACCGAGATCGGGTACCTTGATCTCAGTCGCCATCGCGTCTTACGCCGTGAGCGCCTCGGTTATGAGATCGGTCTGTTCCTCGACGTGGCGTTTGAAGATGCCGGTTGCGGGAGAAGCCGCCTCGGCCCGGCCGACAAAGTGCGGCCGCTTTGCCGCGATATCGAGCTCGCGGAGCACGACTTCGATGCGCGGGCCGACAAAATTCCAGGCGCCCATATTCTGCGGCTCCTCCTGGCACCAGACGATCTCGGCGTTGCGGTAGCGCCGCAATAGCTTGGCGAGCGCGTTGGACGGGAACGGGTAGAGCTGTTCGATGCGGACCACCGCAACCTGCTTATCCTCAGTCCCGGCACGTGCCTTGATCAGCTCGAAGTAGATCTTGCCGGTGCACAGCACGACCCGCCGGATCGCCTCGTCCGCGGCAATTGTCTCGCTCTCGGCGATGACGCGGTGGAACGAGGTGCCCGGCGCCATTTCGTCGAGACGCGACATGACCTCCTTGGCGCGCAGCAGCGATTTCGGTGTGAAAATCACCAGCGGCTTGCGGAAATTGCGGCGGATCTGCCGACGTAACGCATGGAAGTAGTTTGCGGCACAGGTCAGGTTGCACACCTGAATGTTGTCCTCCGCGCAAAGCTGCAGGTAGCGCTCAATCCGCCCCGACGAGTGTTCGGGCCCCTGCCCCTCATAGCCGTGCGGGAGCAGCATGACGAGTCCGCTCATGCGCAGCCATTTCGCCTCTCCCGAGCTCAAGAACTGGTCCACGATGACCTGGGCGCCATTGGCGAAGTCGCCGAACTGCGCCTCCCACAGCACGAGAGTCGAGGGGTCGGCAAGGCTGTAGCCGTATTCGAACCCGACCACCGCCGCCTCCGAAAGCGGACTGTCGATGATCTCGAACGGTGCTTGCCCGGGCCTGGCGTGATTGATCGGCACGTATCGCTCTTCGGTCTCCTGATCGACCAGCACCGCGTGGCGTTGCGAGAAGGTGCCGCGGCCGCTGTCCTGCCCGGACATCCGCACATGGGTTCCCTCGGCGCACAGCGAGCCGATCGCCAGAGCTTCCGCGGTGGCCCAGTCGATCCCCGCGCCGCTCGCAATGGCCGCGCGTTTTGCGTCGAGCTGACGAGCAATCTTGCGATTGAGGCGAAAGCCTTCGGGTACCGTCGTGAGTGCGCGTCCGATCTCGCGCAGCAGCTCGGTTGCGACCCCGGTGTTTCCGCGCCGATCGTCATCGGGGGCCTGCTCCAGCCCGGCCCACGCGCCCTCGAGCCAATCCGCCTTGTTGGGGCGATAGCTCTTAGCCACCTCGAACTGGGTTTCGAGCTCTGCAATAAAGCGCGTCGCGATAGCGTCCGCTTCGCCGTCCCGCAGCATGCCCGCCTTGGCAAGACGGTTGGCGTAGAGCTGACGCGTGGTCGGGCGGCGGGCGATCGCGCGGTACATCAGCGGCTGTGTGAAAGCCGGCTCGTCGGTCTCGTTGTGGCCGTGGCGCCGATAGCAGAACAAGTCGATGACCACGTCCTTTCTA
>JAFMSA010000730.1 GCA_017353855.1 Alphaproteobacteria bacterium | reverse complement strand
CGGGTGTAAATTAAATTTGGGAGATCGGCCATGTGGGTTTTTGGTTACGGCTCGCTGATGTGGGACGGCTGGGAGAAAAAGCGGGGAGTGCGCGCCGCGCAGCGCCGGGCTGCGGGGTTATCCAGCGGGCTTTCAACAAGCCTTCCGTGTCGAACTGGGGGACGAAAGAGAGCCCCTGCCCCACGCTAAGCGTGGTGAAAGCCACGAAGTCGAGCTGTCGTGGTGTCGCATTCGAATTCGCTGATCACAAGGAGCAAGAAATCCGAACGTACCTTATCAAACGCGAAGGCAAGGGCTTCGAGCTGAGGAAGCTTGCGATACGCCTCGACGACGGTCCCTCGGCCGATGCCGTAGTAGCTGTGTACGAGGGAGAAAACATATTATTGAAACAACCACGACCCTGACCGCGCGCGGGCGACAAATTCACGCTGTTCGCGAAAACCGCGGAACTTGCGTTGCGTACATTCAATGCATAGCTCGGAGGCTTGAGAAAGAGGGAATAGCGGACCCGGTCGTGACAGACCTCGCGGCCGTCGTCACCCACATTGCACCGGAGTTCGTTCGCGGGATCAGCGACAAGCACCTCGGGAGCGGGACGGCAAGTAAAAAGGCTGGCTGTCGGTCGAGTGTTCGATTCGGAGAATTTGTCTTCAATGGGATTACCAGCCGATCACCGACCCAATCGATTTCATTTGGCGATCGGTTTGCAAAGTGTGAGATCTACAATTGGCGAAAGGCGTAAGCGATGGACCGCGTGACAAGGCTGACAGATCGATCTGATCGTGCGCTTTTGTATGCGACGCATGTTCATGGGGACAAGTTCGGAAGGGAACATCGACCCCGTATATCGCGCATTTGCTAGCCGTGTCGGCGACCGTCTTAGAGTATGGCGGCGACGAGGACCTGGCCATCGCGGCTCTTCTTCACGACAGTGTCGAGGATCAAGGGGGCAAGGCGCGGCTGGAGGACGTTGGACACAGGTTCGGCGACCGGGCGGCCCGCGTGGTGGAGGGATGCTCGGACAGCCTTGCTGAAGACGGCCAAAGGTGAGCAAAAGGCGGACTGGCAGACGCGAAGGGAGGCCTATCTCGCTTATCTCGACACCGCCGATGACGACGTCCTGCGTGTCTCGCTCGCCGATAAGGTTCACAATGCACGCGCCATTCTCCGCGACCTGCAAAAGCCTGAAGTGGGCGAGAGCATCTGGTCCCGTTTCAGCCAGCCATCTGAGAAGACGCTTTGGTACTATCGCAACCTTGCCGATAAGTTCCGCGACCGATGGCGTGGGTAGTTGGCCGATGAGCTGTACGAAATCGTCGAGGTTCTGGAGAATTCTCTGGTATGAGGCGAGCCGGCGGCGCTGGACTGCAAGAAGACGGTCGATTTGACGACGGGTGATCACAGGGTATCGGAACCGGCACTCTTGACGGCCAATTTTACAGGGCGAGCCCCGGTCCTCGTCGACGACGGCCTCGCCAGGCGGCTCTGCGGTGCGCTTGCTTCAGCAGCGGGCCATTGCGGGTCAGCATGAGCCGGCGCGTTGACGAGCATTGCGCCGGTAGCGCTCGCTCCACCGTTGGCGCTGATCGTCGCCTTCATCGCGGGTCCTCTTTTTTCGGAGCGGCGACTGCCGCGGCACTGTTCCGTCCGCCGATCCGACCGCACACATTGCGCATGCCTGCGGCTACAGTTTCGCCTGACGCCGGATACGAGCTGCGTCTCATCCAGGACACCTGGGCCGTCTCGTTCCCAAATACACCGTCCACTACACTCCCGGTCAGTCGATTCGCCAGGAATTGAGAGATACCGACAGTATGGCATCGAAGAAGACGGTCACTTTGCACAATCTGGCAGCGCTCGGCACCGAGCGGCTCGCCGCAATCCTGATCGACTTGGCGGAAGCCGACGCCGGGGTCAGGCGGCGCCTGCGTCTGGAGCTTGCCGCGCACGCCGGCGGCGACAGCATTGCTGCCGAAATCGGCAAACGCATTACGTCTTTGAAAAACGCGCGGTCCTTCGTCGACTGGCAAAAGCGGCGGAGTCTCGTGAGAGAGCTCGGACAGCAGCGGACGATGATCGTCGATCGGGTTGCTCAGACGCACCCCAGCCTGGCGTTGGATTTGATGTGGCGATTTCTGGATCTTGCGGAACCGGTGCTCGATCGCGTCGATGACAGCGACGGTTCGGTCGGAGACGTCTTCCAAGCCGCGTGCGCGGATCTCGGAGCTATTGCGGCCAGGGCGAGCCCCGACCCCGCCGGTCTCGCAGAGCGAGTGTTCATCGCACTATCGGCCGACCACTATGGTGTTTTTGACGGGTTGGCGGCGGCCATGATCCCAGCCCTTGGCAACACGGGCGCGGCACACCTGAAGAGCCGCCTTGCGCTGGCGCTGGCGAATCGACAGAAAGGCGGTGGACAGAGCTTGCACGCGAGTGATCTGCGCAGTGCCCTCCAGAATATCGCAGATGCCCAGGCAGACGTCGATGCGTACATCACATTGGTACCCGAGCAGGACCGAAGCCGGCCGCGCATCAGCGCAAAGATAGGCCGACGTCTCCTAGCTGCCGGCCGAACGACCGAGGCCCTTGCTGCGCTGGAAAATGCGCGGCCGCAGCAGCGCACCCCGAGCGCCCGATACCACGATAACCTCTACCTTGTCGGATATGGCGACGACGGCGCATGGGAAGAGGTTTATATCGAGGCGCTCGAGGCGACGGGTCAAGT
>JAFMSA010000154.1 GCA_017353855.1 Alphaproteobacteria bacterium | reverse complement strand
TCTCCGGCGAGCGCGCGGCAACGCGCCCGGTCATTGTTACGACGCTCTCCAGCCGCAGCGCGTCGGCCCTCATGAACAGCGGCGAAGAAATGTCGATCACGCATTGAGTGACGCCGTAGTGGTCGCGCAAATCGATGAACAGGAGTTGTCCGTGGTCCCGTTTGCGATGCACCCATCCCGACAGCCGGGCCGTGTGGCCCGCATCGGTCAAGCGCAAGGCGCCGCAGGTATGAGTCCGGTAGGCATGCATTCAGATCACATCCCGTTCCAAAGTGCGAGAGCCAGCTTTGCCCGTCCGCGAATCTGCGGGCAGGGCAGATCGGGCATCGACGCGTGCTAAAAGCGTGGCGTCACTGAAATCGCGCGCGAGCGCCCGCAAAAACGTTGGACATTTAGATAGCGTGGCCGGCACGGCCGATCCAGCCGCACCTTGCCGGATCGGGAGACAATGCGTCTGCGGCGGTTCCCGTTGCCTGGTTTTCGCTGTATAGCCTCTCATTATGACCCTGATCACCGAGACGGAGGCGCTGGCCGAGTTTTGTGCGCGGCAGACAGGCGCCGGCTTCATTACGGTCGATACCGAGTTCATGCGCGAGCGGACCTATTGGCCGATACTATGCCTTGTGCAGATCGCCGGCCCGGATGAAGCGGCTGCGATCGACCCACTCGCTTCGGGGATCGAGCTGGCGCCGCTCCTTGCGCTAATGGCCGATCCCGCCACGCTGAAGGTGTTTCACGCGGCGCGCCAGGACATTGAGATCTTCTTCAATCTCTCCGGAACGGTCCCGGCGCCTATTTTCGATACTCAGATCGCCGCGATGGTTTGCGGCTTCGGCGATGCCGCGAGTTACGAAACGCTCGTCAGCAGGCTCGCCCATGCCCCGCTCGACAAATCATCACGTTTTACCGACTGGTCGCGCCGTCCCCTGACCGAGCGGCAGATCCGGTATGCCCTCGCCGATGTTGTTCATCTGCGCACCGTGTACGAGAAGCTCCAGCAGCAACTGGCATCCAACGGGCGAGCGGGCTGGTTTGCCGAAGAAATGGCCGAGCTGTCCAACGCGCAGACCTATCGTGCCGACCCGCGCGAGGCATGGCGCCGCTTCCGCTTGCGGGGACGGGCGGACCATCGGTTTTTCGGGGTCCTGCGCGAGCTCGCGGCCTGGCGGGAAAGTGCCGCGCAGCGGCGCAATCTGCCGCGGGGGCGGATCATACGGGACGAAGCGGTGCTTGAAATCGCCGCTCACCTGCCGCGAACGATCGAGGCGTTAGCCCGGACCCGCAGCCTCGGCAAGGGGTTTGCCGAAGGCAGGCTCGGCAGCGAGATCCTTGAGGCGGTCCGGCGCGGGCTCGCGAGTGTCGAGGGGCTCGCGCCGCCGGCGCCGCCCAGAGCTGACCCGCCGCCCGGCGTCGGTCCGTTGGTCGAGCTGTTGCGGGTGTTGCTGAAGCAACGTTGCGAGGAGCATCAGGTCGCGCAAAAGCTGCTGGCAAGCGCCGAGGATCTCGAGGCGATCGCCGCGGATGACGAGGCGCCGGTGCCGGCGCTGTCCGGCTGGCGCCGCGAGATTTTCGGAACGGACGCGCTGGCGCTGAAGCACGGCAGGCTCGCGTTGACGGTTCACCGCAACCGGGTCAGCCTCGTCGAGCTGCCGGACCACGGCGCTGAACAACACTAGCCAAGCGGCTACGCTAAGGGGCGCAGGAAAGACCGGTTCCGGCGACGAACGCCTCCATGCCCGAGGCGCCCGAGGGCGGGCACAGCAGCCATGCCGGAGCGTTGCCCGAGCCCGTGCCCGTTGCGCCGCCCGACGCTCCTCGCGCGGTAGCGGAGGAGGGGGTCGAGGAGGCGCCGCTTGAGGTTCCCGGTCGGCCGGCGGCTGCGCCGCCGGCTGCGGAGCTTGTCGTGGAGCCGCTGGAGGTCGCTCGCGCGGCGGCCGAACCCGGCGTCGTCGGGACGGTTGCCGATTGGCCCGTGGTCCCCGTTCCGGTTGTCGATTGGCCCGTGGCTCCGGTGGCGGTCGCTGACTGGCCCGCCGTCGCAGGGTTTGCCGTCGCAGGGTTCGTGACCCTGCCGGGGCTTACGACGCCGTTCTGGATGATGGTTCCCGGTCCCTGGGTCGTCTGCGCCGAGGCAGAGGACGCAAGGGCGGCCGCGGTCAATGCCGTGAATAGGAGTGTGCGTACCATCGCGCCAGACAATCAGGACATGGACACCGCGTCAACTGTGCACCGTGCACTGATCGGAAATCCGGGGTAGTTAAGCGACAGCCGTGCCGGCAATTCCGAAAGCCAGCCGGCCGGTCTCGATGGCATCCACAGACCGATCACGATGGGCGGCA
Organism: Alphaproteobacteria bacterium; assembly: GCA_017353855.1. Taxonomy (GTDB): domain Bacteria; phylum Pseudomonadota; class Alphaproteobacteria; order ATCC43930; family CGMCC-115725; genus AP-15. Next base: position 5,877 of record JAFMSA010000154.1, on the reverse strand, counting down.
GATAAACCATCTCGTCGAACGCGGTGGCGGATGTCTGATGGTTCAGCCTGGCGCTTGTGCCGGCGCGTTCCGGCTACGCAGCCGCGGCTGCATGCCGAGTGATGCGCGCGAAGGTGTTGATCGGTAAGGACAACGACTTCACTATGACACCCTTCAGCGACCTCCCGATCCGATTCTCCGGCTTTCCGCTGTCCGGTCTGAGGTTACGCCAGTGACCAAGGAATACGACAATCTGCGCGTGATCCCGGTCGTCCGAGTGACCGCTTTCGCGGCGAAGGCAGCGCCGGCCGACAGGGTCGGCTTAAATGCGACTGTTTGGACGATCGGGTCTGCTGCAAAGTCCGGCCCCCGGCCGGTTGCGCGCCGGGCTGCACCTGACGCCCGATGATCGGTTCGGCGCGATCCTGGCGAGGCCGGCCGGGAGATCGGCGGCGGTTGCGAGGCCGCTATCCCGACGCCGAGCTCGGCGGCCGGGTGTATGAGAACTCAAGCGTTTCCTCTCGTGAAGCGGTGACCCTTCCCAACATTTCTGGCGTGAGACGCTAATGTCGGGCCGTATACTGGTCGTCGATGATGTCGAGGAAAATGTAAAACTACTCGAGGCAAAGCTCTCGAGTGAATATTTTGAAGTTATATCGGCCAATGATGGACGCAGCACCCTGCAGATTGCCGGGACGGAACTGCCGGACGTCATCCTTCTCGACGTTATGATGCCGCGCATGGACGGGCTCGAGGTTTGCCGTCGATTAAAGGCCAATGCACGAACGGCGGACATCCCGGTCGTAATGGTCACGGAGTTATCCGATGTTGCTGACCGGGTTCGCGGTCTCGAGGCTGGTGCCGACGATTTCCTGACAAGGCCGGTCAACGATATCGCGCTGTTCGCGCGCGTGCGTTCGCTTGTCCGGCTGAGGCGCATGATGGAGGAATTGCGCGTGCGCGAAGAAACGTGCCGGCGATTTGGGGATCGCGGCAAGCCCGCTGCGGAAGACGCCGGTCCGGCTCGGATCCTGATTGTGGATGCCGATGATTTCACCGTTGGCTGCATGAGCGCAGCGTTATCGCCGATTGCCGGTCCGGTGCGGCACGCGTCGAGTTGCCTGGAAGCGCAATCCCTGCTTTCGAGCGGAACAGAGCTCGTCATCGCAAGCTTGTCGATACCCGGGAGCGACGCGTTGCGTCTGATCTCGCAATGCCGCGCCAATGAAGCGTTCCGCCGCCTGCCGATCCTGCTGGTCGCCGAGGAGCGTGATTTGCCTCGACTTGCCAAAGGTCTCGATTTGGGCGCGAACGATTATCTGATACGCCCGGTGGACCGGAACGAATTGCTGGCGCGGACGACGACCCAGATCCGTCGCAAGAGGCTGCAGGACCGGTTGGAGGAGAGTTATCGACGTAGCCTTGATCTCGCGCTGACCGATCGGCTGACCGGCCTTTACAACCGCGCCTATTTAGACGCGCATCTCGACGAGCTCGTGGCGCGAACAGACGGCACCGGCGTGGCCGTCCTGTTGTTCGACATCGACCATTTCAAGAAAGTCAATGACACCTACGGCCACGCCGCAGGGGACGACGTGCTGAAAGAGCTCGCCGCGCGGACGACCGGCAGCGTACGCAGCGTCGATCTCGTCGCACGCTGGGGCGGCGAGGAATTTGTCGTGGTTATGCCGCAGACCGATCTCGGCATCGCCACGGCGGTTGCCGAACGCCTGCGCACGGCCGTCGCCCGTGAGACGTTCACGGCGGCGGGGGGCAGTGCACAGCTGCCGGTTACGATCAGCATCGGTGTGACGATTGCCAGCGGACCGCATGACGATCCGCGCCAAATACTGCAGCGGGCCGATGTTGCCCTTTACGCCGCCAAGGCTCGCGGGCGAAACTGCGTCATCGTCGGCCAGCCCCCCAGCCCGCCTCGCGCGGCTGCATAAACTTTGCTGAAAGTCCCCGGCGGTTCCGCTTATTTTATCCTTGCCTCTTTAAATATAACGTGCTTGCGCGCAACAGGGTCGAATTTTTTTAACTCAAGCTTGTTGGCCTTGGTTCGCGGATTTTTTTTGGTGACATAGAAAAAACCAGTATCGGCACTGCTGACCAGCTTAATGAGAACAGTGTTGGTCTTGGCCATCGCGGCGCCCTTCGATTTGTGGAATTAGCGTGGGCTAGAAGATAACGTGCCCGCGGCCCCTGTCAAGGCGGGCTCGCCAGGGCGGAGCGTGGCTCCGGAAGGAGCGGCTGCGATACTTTGGGCCGGTCCGATCGTATGCACTGCCTGGCTATAGAGCGCCGGGTCGGCGAGCAGCCGTTTTGCCACCGTCACGTCGATGGCGTGGTCGCCCTGCCGTGCCGGGCACGAATGGCGCAGTACGGACCACGCCGTCTCGTCGAGGGAGGCGCGGGGGCGCGATGCGGCTGGCACGGTCACTCCGGAAGCGGTGACGCGCTGCAGCGCAATCCGGAGGGAGGTGTCGTCATCCCCGAGATCGCTCGTGCAGAGCGTCGGCACGACGCCGTGGTCGTTCAGGAGATACCCCGAAGGGGCCACCAACTGAGCCCAGGTCAACGTCAACTCGCCATTGTTCGGCAGCCGCAGAACGGTCTGCACGGTCCCTTTTCCGTACGAAGCGCTGCCGACGACTACCGCGCGCCCGGTATCCTGCAGGGCGGCGGCGACGATCTCGGAAGACGACGCGGACCCGCCGTTGATCAGCACGACGACAGGCACTTGCGGTGCCACGCTGTCGCCGGAGGCTTCAAAATACTGACGGCTCGCGGGGTGGCGTCCGATGGTTGATATGATTGGTCCCTTCGCGATGAACACGTCGGCGAGGCTGACTGCCTGATCGAGCAGCCCGCCCGGGTTGCTGCGCAGATCGAGGACGAGGCCACGCAGCTGCGGGCCCATCTCACGCTTTATCTCACTCAGCGCTTCGACGATCTGCTGGGTCGTGTTCTGATTGAAGCTCGCGACCTGCAGGATCGCGATCCCGGCACCCCGCGACACGGTCACTGTCGGGAGAATCACCAATTCGCGCTGCAGCCGGTAAGTCCGCTTTTGAGCGGTGCTGGGGCGGTACACGGTTACCTCGACGGGGCTCAGGATCGGGCCGCGAAGCGCGTGTATCACGTCGCTTTCGGACCGCCCGGCCGTCGGGATCCTGTCGACCGCAAGCAGCCGGTCGTCAGCCCGAATGCCGGCGAGATAGGCCGGAGCATGCGGTGTGACCGCGCTGACGCGAAACTCGTCGTTCGACACATCGAGCGTCACACCGATGCCGCCGAACCCGTCTCGCATTGCGCGCTGGTCGCGCGCCACTTCGGGCGAGGAGTATCGCGAAAAGCGGTCGAGCGAGGCGGTGATGCCGTCAAACAGAGATTTGTCGATCTGCTCTTCCGAAAGTGCCGCAACGGCCGGCGAGGCCGCCTTGGCCGCGGCGACGAGGCGTCCCATCAATGCGCCCCAATCGTGGGGGTCGTCATGGGACGGTGTCGGATAAACCGCTGCCTCCCGCCCGTCATATGTGAGGACGACCTCGGTGTGATCGGGTCCCGGGGTCTCTGAAACCGAGAATTTGTCGTCGAGGCGCGACAGGCGTGCTGCGCCGGAGAGGACGAGCTTTCGGCTGGAGACCGGAGTGATGTAGAGGTCGGTAATCTCGTCGAGGCCGCGAGCGAACAAGCGCCCCGCCGGGTCATTGGGCAAGGCCTGCCGTTCGGCGCAGCCGGCCAATATGAGGAGAACAAAGCTCGCCCGCGCGAGCACCGCGGCCGGACGCAACGACACGGCACTCACTCCCCTACCGGAACCCCCGGACTTCCCCCGCAGCAAGGTGCACAACGCGGCCGCCAGCCTCGGCGAAATCCCGTTCGAGTATTACGCTACAGTAAAGTGGCTAGGCTCCACAATCAATGACGGCGGCCGCGGCTGGCGCTGGAAGCGCTGCGCTGGCGCCTCATCCCGCGCGACCTGCCGGCCGCGCGACCGGGGCCGTCCGGCCCGGCCCCATCGGGACGGAAAACCAGCCGGCCGCCGACCGCGTCCGCTTCGACGAGGCGAACCTGCAGCTCATCGCCCAGACGGAAAAGCCGACCGGAAGCTTGCCCCGTCAAGCGGTGTGCTCGCCGGTCCCGGCGGTAGTAATCATTCGGCAGCATCGACATCGGAACCAGCCCGTCGGCGCCGCTCTCCTTCAGCGTCACGAACAACCCGAACTCGGCGACGCCGCTGATCCGCGCCGCGAAAAGGCTGCCGACCGATCCGGCGAGAAGGGTTACTCGGTAACGTTCGATTGCCGCCCGTTCGGCCGCAACCGCGCGCCGTTCGGTGGCCGAGATGTGCGCTCCAATGGCCGCGAACTCGTCAGGCTCGCGATCGGGCAGAAGGGCTCCCGGACCGAAATCGCGACCTGCGGCATTCGCGCCGGCGATCAATGCGCGGTGCACGAGCAGATCGGCATAACGCCGGATCGGCGAAGTGAAATGGGCGTAGCGGCGCAGCGCCAGCCCGAAATGACCGATGTTGTTCTGGCTGTAGGCGGCTTGGGCTTGACAGCGAAGTACGAGGTCGTTGACGAGCGTGGCCTGCGGGGTTTCCGCGGCGCGCCGCAGGACACGGTTGAACAATTCGGGTTTGAGAGCTTGCCCCTTGGCCAACCCCAGCCCTGGAATCGCCATGTCCTCGAGGAATACCCGCAACGCCTCGACTTTTTCGGGGTCCGGCGCGTCGTGAACCCGGTACATGCAGGGCTGCCGCATTGCCTCCAGCTCCTCGGCGGCGGCGACATTTGCGAGGATCATGAATTCTTCGATCAGCCGGTGGCTGTCGAGCCGGACGGCAGGCACGATGTCCACCGGCCGCCCCGCCGCGTCGAGCACGACCCGGTCCTCCCGCAGATCGAGCTCGAGGGCCCCGCGCCTGGCTCGTGCGGCGGCGAGGGATGCAAAGGCGCCGTAAAGTGCCGCGAGCGGCTCCCTCCTCAGGCCGCCCTCGCGGGCGCCGTCCTGTGCGCGTTGAACGTCTTCATAGGTCAGGCGGGCAGCCGAGCGCATCACCGCGCGCTCGAAGCGATGGCGCCGCTTGCGCCCTGCGGCGTCGATCCACAGATGGACAGCCAGACAGGCGCGATCGACATCGGGCTTTAGCGAGCACAGCTCGTTCGACAGCGCCTCCGGCAGCATCGGTACGACACGGTCCGGGAAATACACCGAATTGCCGCGCCGCGCCGCTTCGCGGTCGAGCGCGCTTCGCGGCCGGACATACCATGCGACATCGGCGATCGCGACGATCAGGTGCCAGCCGCCGTGATTTTCGGGGTCCGGATCCGGCTCGGCCCAGACGGCGTCGTCAAAATCACGCGCATCGCTACCGTCGATCGTGACCAGCGGACGATCGCGCAGGTCGCTGCGGCCGTCTGCGGAGATGGGGAATGCGGCCTCCGCCTCGGCGGTTGCGGCTGCCGGAAACTCGGTTGGGATGTCGTAAGAGGCAATCGCCAGAAGGCTCACGGCCCGCGGTTGATCTGCGGGTCCGAGACGTTCGACGATCCGGGCCCTCGGCGCCCCGAGCCGGGCGATCGGGAGCGCCTCGGCAATCGCCAGTTCGCCATCGCAGGCCCCGCCGGCATCGCGCAGTGCGACGCGATATTCGGTCCGGTTGCGGCGGTCGGCCGGGATCAATCTGGCGCCGTCGCGGCCGCTGCGAAGCGTGCCCACGATCCGCCCGCCGGCGGATTCGAGCCTGCGGATAATCCGGGCCTCGATCTCACCGGTTTCGCGCTGGACCAGCCGCGCCATGGCCCGCTCGCCGGGCCTCAGGGCCTCGTTGCTTCCGGTTTCGAGGAGCCGCAAAACCGGGGCCGGGCCCGGGCGCGGCCAGGCGAC
>JAFMSA010000729.1 GCA_017353855.1 Alphaproteobacteria bacterium | reverse complement strand
AGCCGCATGGAAGGGGCCGATGCTCTCGAAGTGCTGATCCGCCAGCTCGAGGGCTTCGAGGCGGCTGCTGCCGCTTGGGAAACCGAGATCCTGCCGGCACGGCTCGACGGGTACGAGCCCTCCTGGCTCGACGAGCAGTGCCTCGCCGGACGGATCACCTGGGCGCGGTTGAAAGCGCGCAACGGCGGCGAGCGCAGTGCCACGCCCGTGCGAACCACGCCGATCACATTGCTGGCGCGCCGCCACGCCGGCCTCTGGGCGTCGTTGTCGTCTGCCGACGACCCGGTGCGCCCGAGTTCCCGTGCGCAGGCGGTGGCGGATTTCATTCGGGAGTATGGCGCCTCCTTCTTCGACGAGCTCGTCGACGGCACAGGCCTCTTGCGCCCGCAAGTCGAAGAAGCTCTCGCCGAGCTGGTGGCGCTCGGCCTCGTTGCGTCCGACAGCTTCGGCGGGTTGCGGGCCTTGCTGCGCAAACCCGCTAACGGAAGGCGGCGACAGCGCGCGATGATGTTCGGCATGGACGGTGCGGGCCGGTGGGCGCTGGCCCGCCGCGCCCCGCCGCAGCCGCCGGCCCGACCGGCGGCAGTCGAGCATCTCGCGCGCACGTTGCTCGTGCGGTATGGGGTCGTCTTCTGGCGGCTGCTCGAACGCGAGGCCCCGTGGCTCCCGCCGTGGCGCGATCTGCTGTACGTCTACCGCCGGCTGGAGGCGCGCGGGGAAATCCGGGGTGGCCGCTTTGTCGCCGGCTTCTCGGGCGAGCAATTCGCGCTGCCCGATGCCGTCGGGGCATTGCGCGAGGTACGTCGCAAGCCTCCGTCGGGCGCCTGGGTCTCGCTCTCCGGCGCCGATCCGCTCAACCTCGCGGGCATCCTGACCCCCGGGCCAAAGCTTGCCGCGCTGACCGGCAACCGGCTCCTTTACCGCGACGGCCTGCCGGTGGCATTTTTTGCCGGCGGCGAAGCGCAATTTCTCGAATCCCTGGACCCCGCCACCCGGTGGGAGGCGCGCAAAGCTCTGCTGCGCGGTGCGGTTCCGCGCGCGCTGGCGGATTTGTCCTGATCGCCCGGCCGGTTCCTTCCCTGCAAAACAGCCAGCCGGGGGCGCGGGTCGCAACGACCCGTGTTCCACCGCAATTGAGCGCTGGCCGAGCCTCGCGCGGTCGGCGACTGGGTCAGGCCAGCCAGGCTAGACAAGGCGGCCATAAGAGCCCACTGGGAGAGCCTGATCTCCGCCATCGAATTCGGCCGGCGGCTGCAGAAGCTGCCTGCAGAAACTGCCTGCAGAAACTGGCGTAAGCGGACAATCCTCGCCTGACGCTCGCCGCGGCCCCCGCCATCGCTGACCCGGCATTGCCCGATTCGAAGCTGACGCCCGGTGCGGTGGCCGAGACCCACACCGCGCGAACCCCCGGACGGCGCGCTGCGGACGTTCGCAGGGCGGGAGTATCGCGGACCGCCGGCGGCGGCTAATCCGCGATCCGCGCGCGCAACCAGGTTTCGATCCGGTCATGAACCGCGCGGTAGACTTCGGGCTGGCGTATGCCTGCGCTCTTGAGGACCTTGAACGAGTGGTCCCCGCCTTCGACGACATAGAGATCGGCACGGGACTTCAGCTGCTCGACAACGCACCGCATTTCGTCGGGTGTGCCGAAGGCGTCGCGCGAACCTTGCACGAACAGCATTGCACTGCGCACGATCGAGAGATGTTTGGCGCGCAGCTGCCCGGGCTTGCCCGGCGGATGCAACGGATAGCCGAGCATGACCAGACCCGCCAGTTGGCCGACCCCGGCTGCCGCGACCTGAGAGGCTATCCGTCCGCCCATCGACTTGCCGCCGATCGCCAGCCTGTCGCCGCTGGAGCGCTGCCGATTGCGGACGGCTTCGATGACGGCGCGGTAGCAGGTTTCTAGCTTGCCGCCGGAATCCGGAAGACGGCGGCCTTGCTCGATGTAGAGGAAATTGAACGTGACGACTGCGATCCCGCGTTCTGCCAGCGCCCTGGCGAAGCTCACGATAAAACCGCTCGTCTGACCCGCCCCGGCCCCGTGCCCGAGGATCAGCGTAATCCGGGCCCGATCCTGTTCAGCGGCGGGATATTCGATGGCTGTGACGGTCTGGCCCGGGGCAATCTCGACCCGGAATTGCTCGGGCATCCTCAGGGGCGCAGGACGAGGCCTTCCTGAGCCACGACGGTGCCGGGCCGGGCAGCCGCCGCATCCGCCGCCACCTCGTCCATGAAGTCGTCGTCATGACCAGGGTCGTGATGGAAAATCACCAGCGTTTTGACTGCGGCCGCGTCGGCAAGCCGCACTCCCTCCTGCCAGGTCGAGTGGCCCCAATCCTTATGCGCCGGATACTCGGCGTCAGTGTAGGAAGCATCATAGATCATAATGTCGGCGCGATCGACAAGGTCGAGGACATGCCCGTCGAGCTCGCCTGGCCGATGCTCGGTATCGGTGATGTAGGCCACGATCCTGCCACGATATTCGACGCGGTAGCCGGTGGCGCCGTTGGGATGGTTGAGCGGCCCGGTTTTGATGACGATGTCGGGATGCGGTGTCAGCACATCGCCGGCGATAAAATCGGTGAACGCCATCCTGGCGGTGAAAATGCCCATCGGGATCGGAAAGAGCGGAGCGATCATCATTGAGTTGAGCACCGCTTCGATGCCTTTGCCGCCGTTCAGATGGCCGGCCCAGATCCGCATTTTCGTCCGCGGGTCGAAGCACGGGGC
>JAFMSA010000728.1 GCA_017353855.1 Alphaproteobacteria bacterium | reverse complement strand
TCTCTGCTACGCTAATCTCGCCGAGGACCGAGTACGGACCTGGCGGGATTTCTGGGAAAACAACAGCCGCAGCGCCCGCAACCGTCCCTGGATGCCTGCGGCCGGCAACCATGAGAACGAGTTCGGCAACGGGCCGATCGGGTATCAGGCTTATCAGACCTACTTCTCGCTGCCGGAGGCCACGGGCCACACGGATGTGACCCGGGGGCTGTGGTACGCCTTTACCGTCGGCGCGATGCGCGTGATCAGCCTCGCCAACGACGACATCACGTACCAGGATGGGGGCAATTCTTATGTCCGGGGCTATTCGGAGGGCGCTCAGAAGGCATGGTTGCAACAGGAGTTGGCCGCTGCCCGTGGCGATCATGATGTCGATTGGATCGTGGTGTGCATGCACCAGGTCGCCATCTCGACGGTTGACAAATTCAATGGCGCAGATCTCGCGATCCGCGAGGAATGGGTGCCGTTGTTTGACAAATACGGCGTCGACCTCGTGGTGTGCGGACACGAGCATCACTATGAGCGCTCACACGCCATACGAGGCCGCGAACAGAACGTCACTCTCACCCCGGTCCCCGTAGCAACCGCGACCGACGTGATCGATACGACGAAGGGAACGGTACACATGGTTATCGGCGGCGGGGGAACCTCCGTCCCGTCGAACACGCTGTTCTTCGATCCGCCGCAGTGTCGGGTGATCACCGCCGTCGGCGAACCGGATCCAAAGACAGGCAAGCGCCCGCCGGTCTACATCAAGGAGCAGGCGCCCTGGTCGGCCGTGCGAAACGCGGCGCATTCCTACGGCTTTGCGAAATTCACCGTCGATCCGGGGTCACATGCCGGCGACTTCACAACGATCGAAGTGACCTATTATGACGTGGTGGGGACCCACGGTCAGCTGGCTCCCTTCGAGACTTTCACGCTGCGCCGCCCTCGCAGCGACTAGTTCACTGACTTCACTATGGAATCTGAAGCCATGAGGTGCTGAGGGCGGGTTAATGGAAACTCTCCGCGGCTGTCCCTCTCGCCAGCATCCGCGGTGCAACCCTAACCCTCTCAGAGGCGCTCCCGACCTTCTTCGGAGACGCGGAGTTGGGCCGACGACGAGCCCGGCTCATCCACCGTAGCAGCGGTTTCCACGAACTGCCTGTGAACCATCGGGACATGCCAAGCCCGATCTTGCGGGCTCCCGTGCTTTCCTTCCGCGCGCTCCTTTTCCCTATGGTTCAAAACCAGGGATCGTGCTGCGCATCCGACGTCAATCCCGATGCGCAGACCGCTCTTCCCCAAAACGCGCTGCGGCAGCGGGTAACGCTAAACTTCGCCTCGCAAGCGGAATGTTGCCGCGCTTTGCCGATCGAGCGATTCGCCGATTGTGCGGGGTACTGGCGCCGCAACGGCAGTATCAGCAGATCGGATGTTCTCACGTTGTGTCCCGTCGCCGGGCGCAACTGCTCCTCAGAAGCGCCGGTCGGCCCGGCGCGGAAGGTTACGGCGACCGCAAGCGGAAACCCGGCGCATCGCCCGGTCGGGGCGTAATCGGGAAACCGACCAGGATAGATGGCCTTTTACCCGTCCGTCAGGCCGGCTCTTTCAGATGGGTCGCCCGCATCAAACGCAACGATTCGGGATCGCTCATCATTGCCGTCTGGGCGCCCTTCAGAAAATCCTCGTATTCCCGCGCCATCTCCGGGGAGACGACCTCAATCATCAACCGGTTTTCCAGCCAGAACTCGATCACGTGGAAGAAAGGCTTATGGCCCTTCATGCCACGGCCAAAGGTTTTGGCGCGCCAGCCCTCGCGCGCGCCGATCCGCTCGACCTGCTCCGGCTCCAGCGGCACGGAGAGAAAGACGTGAAATGGCCAATTTTGCGGTGGTGTCCGGTTTTCGCCGAACACGACCTGATCGTCGCGGTCCGGAATGTCGAGCGTCGCGCGCTCCGGGTAGACCTCGATCATCGTGCCGTGCGGGTCACCGCTCGTCGCCATAAAGGCGCCTTCCAGCGGGCCGAACGGGAAGCTGTTGCCGTTCATAAGTTCGGCCAGCACTTCAGCGACGTGCTGCGGCTCACGTGCCGGAATCGATACGTGATGAATCATCGGAACTTATCTCCGTCACCGGTCGAGGCGCCGTCGACCTTTAGTCGCTAGCGCGCCACGCGAACTACCATACTCCGCATCAGCAAGGCCGAACAATGTGTGAAAAATCCAGTCGGCACTTCCGCGGCCATGTACTGGCGGCTCAGCCTCGGCTACAGGACATTTGCGGCGAACGTCAACAAAGCCGCTATGCAAGGAATTGTTGAACCGCGGGCCACTCAGGCTCCGTGCATTCGAGAGCAATCTTGTCAAGACCTGGGGGTTCAGGTGACGCTGCGTTCGATCGCGCGACACCTCCGATGCGTCGACGACCTGCGGGTATGGTCGCTTTCGTGCTTCTAGTTCATCGCTATCGCCGGCGGCGCACGACTGGAGATTCGCGAAGAGGGGTGGCGTCCCCGCGTTGAAAGCTTACCCCGTCGTCAGAGCCGAGAGCGACGCTCACTCGCTTTACGGCGTTAGCCTCAACATTCCCAAAGCGTCGGCCTTCCAGGTCATCCTACGACGTACCGCGGCGCCCGATAATGCGCTCTACAGGCGGTGTGTCTGACCGTACGAGCAAGAGAGCAGAGGGCGCGTTTGGCGGGTGGATCGACTCGTCGGTGCCCCTGTGCAACAATGCCGCATACAGTACA
>JAFMSA010000727.1 GCA_017353855.1 Alphaproteobacteria bacterium | reverse complement strand
CCCGAAAGGCTCGGCGAGCTCGGTGACATAAGCCGCGCCCGATACTCGGCGCGTCAGGATTGCGCGTCGGTGAGCACCGAGAAAGTGAGTTTGAGGCAATCCGGCGTCGCCTTGTAAACCTCTGGTTAAACCGACCGTCTAACTACGGTGCATCGAAGGTGCTGACAAACGGGTACTCTGCGGCAATTTCATATTCCTCGGCGAGCATTCTGAAGACCTCGGGGTACAGAAGAACATTAAAGGTGCCTACGTGAATGAGGTTCTGGTGCCGACAGGTCGCTCATTCTGTGTTCTCTTGCTGTTCTCGGAGAGGTCATGCTAACTGATTGGCCGCCGTTCTCTACGCGGAGAGGTGCCGGAGCGGTCGAACGGGGCGGTCTCGAAAACCGTTGTCCCTCTCACGGGGGACCGAGGGTTCGAATCCCTCCCTCTCCGCCAGTTATCTGTTCGCAGTCGTCCGTATAAGTCCCAAAATCCGCTGAAATGCTGGACGTTTGCGCCATCATCCGTCCATACTCGTTCCCACTTTTCCCCTCCAATTCGCGTTTTTGACGGGGGTACGGACGGGGGTGGGAACGGGGGAAGGTCCCGCCGGCGACTGCGATGCCGGCGGCGGGGTGCGCTGGCGATTCCAGGTTTTTCGCGGGCGGCAAGCCGGTCGCCGGCTTCGTGAATGGCGTCCGGAACGGGGGTAGGAGCCGCGAGATCGGGTGGGCGAGCGATGGCGAGATCGATCGGAAAGCTGACGGCGCTGTTTGTCGCGCGGGTCGTGAAACCAGGTAATTACGGCGACGGCGGCGGACTCTATCTGCAAGTTGGCGCGGGCGCGGCCAAATCCTGGATTTATCGCTACGGCAGAGCCGGCAAGGAACACTATCTCGGCCTTGGTCCGGTGCACACCGTCACGCTCGCCGAAGCACGCGCACTCGCGCGCGAGCGTCGCAGGCAGCTTCTCGCCGGCGAGGATCCGCTGGCGGTGCGGCGGGAGGCTAAATCCGCCGAGCGTCTCCAGACGGCCAAGGCGATGACATTCCAGCAATGCGCGGAGCGGTACATCGCTTCACATAAGGCGGGCTGGCGCAATCCGAAGCATGCCGCGCAATGGCCGAGCACCCTCGGCACCTACGTCTATCCCGTTTTTGGATCCCTGCCGGTACAGGCGATCGACGTCGGGCTTGTCATGAAGGCGATCGAGCCGATCTGGCAAACCAAACCGGAGACCGCCTCTCGGGTGCGCGGCCGCACCGAGGCAGTCCCTCGACTGGGCGATGACGCGCGGTTATCGCCCCGCAGATGTCCCAAACCCGGCTCGCTGGAAAGGCCATCTCGAAAACCTGCTGCCGAAGAAATCGAAGGTGCGGCGCGTCGAGCATCACGCAGCATTGCCCTATGCCGAGATCGGCATCTTTATGAGCGAACTGCGTCAGCAGGAAGGTACTGCCGCCCGTGCGCTCGAATTCGCAATCCAGACCGTGGCGCGGACGGGCGAAGTGATCGGCGCCCGATGGGCTGAGATTGACCTGTCTGAGCGGCTGTGGACGATTCCGGCCGAGCGGATGAAGGTCGGAAGGGAGCATCGGGTTCCGGTGAGCGATGTGACGCTCGCCATTCTCAAACAGATGCAGGGACTGCGGCAGAACGAGTTTGTCTTCCCCGGCGCCAAGGCAGGCTGCCCGCTCAGCAACATGGCGTTCCTGATGTTGTTGCGCAGGATGGGACGTGACGATCTGACCGCGCACGGCTTCCGCAGCACTTTCAGCGACTGGTGCAGTGAGCGCACCAACTTCCCGGCGGAGGTGCGCGAGATGGCGCTGGCGCACACGGTCGGCGACAAGGTCGAGGCCGCTTACCGCCGCGGCGATCTGTTCGAGAAGCGCCGGCTGTTGATGAACGCATGGGCGGAGTACTGCAACTCGCCGGCGCCCGCGGGCACTGTCGTGCCGCTTAATACGGCGCGTTGAGCATCTGGCCAATCCACGGAATTTCAAACACTTACCGAAAAATAAGCGAGTGCTCTTTCCGGAAGGTATTTTCGTTAATGCAGAAAATCGGTCACGACGGCAATAAATTCGCACTCGCCAAAAAAAATTTTTTTGCCCGCCTAAGCCACGGAAATTTAATCGTTTTGTCGCCGCGAACCAACTTAATCGTCGTTTCTCAGAATAGCGTGGACGTGCTTGGGCGTGCTGGCACGTGTCGCAGCGCGTCGAAAGTAATCAACTCGAATTGAACCGGCGCGGATGCATGCATTGACTTGCGATTTATGGGCGCTATCTTGGTGTCCGGCCCGCCGGATATAGCGGGAGAGGCTGTTTCATCTGAGGGTATGTATATGTCGATCGGATCGACCGGGGGCCGGTCGTGACGAGCGCCTGACTCGGCGCGCACAGACCACTGAGCGCGGTCTAGTCAAAAAGCGATCCCGCTCGGTACCCGAGGCTGCACCCAAATGGGGCAGCATCAGGCGATGGTGCGCGATCACCGGCCTTGGCCGGACGAAATCGTACGAATTGATTGCCCGCGGCGTATTCCGGGGGGCAAGGTTGACGGAAAAACACTGATAGACATCGAAGATGGGCTTGCCTGGCTTGACAGCCTGCCACGAGTAGAGTTGACCCACAGGACTCGCCGCACTGGAAGACCGTGAGGCTGCTCTCCGGGAGCCGGAAGCGCAGCAGCGCGAGCCTCGTGACCCGGCAGAAGGCGCAATCGTGCCTGCGGGGGCGCGAGCCTCGTC
>JAFMSA010000726.1 GCA_017353855.1 Alphaproteobacteria bacterium | reverse complement strand
TTTACGTTAGCGGAGCGCCTCCGTTATCAGAATCCGAGCCGCACGCGCTGTGGGCCTCCCAATGCGAGGTGTGCGTGTCGTGTTACGTCGGTCTGTTCCGGTAATCAGCTTGGTCGCTTGGTCATCGTTGCGGGTCGTCCAGGCACGCGCGTTGCCCGCGCGCGGCAGCGGATCTCGTGCGAATCCCTGCAACGAGGTAGGCGCACCAACGCCTTTTCCATCGGGCGCTTCGCCGGGATTTCGACCTGAGTGGCAATGCCCGTTTTGTGCTCAGGCCCCGGTGGCGCACTGACAGCAGCAGGCAGCGACCTGAATTCGGAGCCGCTGCCGGAGAACGGCCTCGTACTCTTCTGCGGCCGGCCGCCCTTTGCCCGGTATCGGGGTGGAAGCCTGTGGGTCACCGGCAGCTGCCGAGACCACAGCAGTGCGCGGGATCATTCGTCCCAATGCTCCCCCGTCGGGGTCGACTGGCGGCTCACCGTCACCGGCGCCGTCGACGGTGTCGGTATGGCGCTGACCCGACGTCCGCAGTTTGCCGGACTGATCGAACGGCAGCGGCAGACAGCTTGCCGGCCTGCTCGCAATGATGCGCTAGGGAGCCTGGCCGGCGATTTTGGCAGCAGCGCGCTCGTCCGCTGAGCGATCAGTGGCGCGTCAAAGGCTTGTACCGGATAGGGTGCGGCTGTTCGGCTTCGGCACCGAGGCGGCGGCGGCGATCGGCCTCGTAATCGCCATAATTGCCTTCGAACCAGGTGACCTGGCTGTCGCCTTCGAAGGCGAGAATGTGCGTGGCGATGCGGTCGAGGAACCAGCGGTCGTGGCTGATGATCACCGCGCAGCCCGGGTAGTCGAGCAGCGCCTCTTCGAGGGCCCGCAACGTGTCGACGTCAAGATCGTTGGTCGGCTCGTCGAGAAGCAGCACGTTGGCCCCCGCCTTCAGCATCTTGGCGATGTGAACGCGATTGCGCTCACCGCCTGAAAGCTGGCCTACCTTTTTCTGCTGATCGGGCCCACGGAAATTGAACAGCGCGCAATAGGCGCGGCTCGGCATCCTGCGGCGTGCGAGATCGATCTCGTTCTGCCCGTCCGAAATCTCCTCCCACACCGTGCGGGCCGGATCGAGAGCGTCGCGCGACTGGTCGATGTAGCCTAGTTTTACCGTTTCTCCGACCCGGAAGTTACCGCCATCCGGCGTCTCCTGCCCGATGATCATGCGAAACAGAGTGGTTTTGCCTGCCCCGTTCGGACCGATCACCCCGACAATGCCGCCCGGGGGCAAGCGGAAATCGAGTCCCTCGATGAGCAGCTGATCGCCAAACCCTTTGGCGACATGCTGCGCCTCGATCACTAGATCGCCGAGCCGCGGTCCGGGAGGCAGCACGATCTGGGCAGTCTCGGGTGCCTTCTCGCGGTTCTGCGCTACGAGCGATTCATAGGCTGAAAGCCGCGCCTTGCTCTTGGTCTGGCGCGCGCGGGGGCTCTGCCTCACCCATTCGAGCTCGCGTTCCAGGGTGCGTTGACGCGCCGCCTCCTGGCGGCCCTCCTGTTCCAGCCTTTGCCGCTTCTGATCGAGCCAGCCGGAGTAGTTGCCCTCATAGGGAATGCCGCGGCCACGGTCGAGTTCGAGGATCCAGCCGGCCACTTCGTCGAGGAAATAGCGGTCGTGCGTAACGGTCACGACCGTGCCGGGATAGTCTTCGAGAAAGCGCTGAAGCCAAGCCACCGACTCGGCGTCGAGATGATTGGTTGGCTCATCGAGAAGCAGAAGATCGGGGCGCTGCAATAACAACCGGCACAATGCCACGCGCCGCCGCTCGCCGCCCGACAAGGTGGCGACCTCCGCGTCGCGCGGCGGGCAACGCAGCGCGTCCATCGCGATCTCGACGGTTCGGTCGAGTTCCCAGGCGCCGGCCAGGTCGATCTTCTCCTGAAGCTCGCCCTGTTCGGCGATCAGCGTATTCATCTCCTCTTCCGAGAGTTCCTCGGCAAAGCGCGCACTCAGCGCCTCAAATCGGTCGAGCAGGGCCTTGGTTTCAGATAGCCCCTCGAGGACGTTGCCATAAACGTCTTTTGCCCGATCGAGGGCGGGCTCCTGCGGCAGGTACCCCACTCGCACACCTTCCGCCGCCCAGGCCTCGCCCCCGAATTCGCGTTCTTCTCCCGCCATGATGCGAAGCAGGGTGGACTTGCCCGACCCATTCGGTCCCAGCACCCCGATCTTGGCTCCGGGCAGAAAGGACAGCCAGATGTCCTTCAGCACCTCGCGGCCGCCGGGATAGGTCTTGCTCAAGCCTTTCATCACATAGCTGTATTGATAAGCTGGCATCTATCTAAATTCTCCAAGATATCCTTGGACTTATATTTGTCCGTCCAGAGCTGTCCACATTAACCGCGCGGCATGACGTTCTGTTGATTTTGCGCCCGAACAGCCAGTGGAACCGGCCAGATCGGCCTCAGACAGCCAATTTGAGCACGCTTTGGCCCTTTCGGGGCCTCGGCATACGGTCATCTTTCAAGTTCGCGCGATACTGGCCGACCGCTCCCGGGCCAAGCCTTGCATTATGCGGAGGGCTTCAAAGCTGCCGCACGGACAACATTGCCGTGTTCTCGGTCCCGTCGTGGAGCGCACGCTAGCGCAACCCGGTGTTCCGCCACGAGGGGGCCAGTCGGTTACTCCGCCGCCGCCAAACAAACCATAACATGTTGTTATCGCAGGTTCAAGCGTTGGGGCGTCCAA
>JAFMSA010000725.1 GCA_017353855.1 Alphaproteobacteria bacterium | reverse complement strand
GCTGTTCTTCACGAAAGGCCCGTTTCAGCCAGCGCCCCGGCACAGTGCCGCTTACAATCGAGGCGCCTACCTCGTGACGGCGCTGGCGCATTGCGGCGAATGCCACACGCCACGCAATCTACTGGGAGCCGCCCGACCCGGCATGCGGCTGGCTGGCACCCGGGATGGCCCCGATGGACAGCTTGTCCCCAACATCACACCGGATCCCGGCACGGGGATCGGAAAATGGGATCGCGGCGATGTCGTCGAGCTCCTCAAAACCGGGAACACACCCGAACAAAGCAAGGTCAAAGGCGCGATGCGCGAGGCCACTGCAGACGGCCTCAAATATCTCAGCGATGACGACCTCACCGCCATTGCCGATTACCTGTTCGCGCAACCGCCAATCCGTCACGATGTCGGGACGCGAAAATAGCAGACAGGAGTGAATAAAAGAGCCGGCGTGACTGTCTTGAGGGCGCGGCACGGCATGACCTGCCGACTTCTATTGAGCTTACGGAGGTTGAACATGAAAGCGCTGTGGCGTAGCGCTGCGACCCTGGCCATCCTGGCGGCAGTCAGCCTTCCGCCCACAATGGCGCAAGAGCTGCGAACTTCCGGCTGCGGTCCCGGCAGGTTCCGGGACCTGCCGATTGACCCCGAAGCCGCCAAATCGGCACCCCACTACGAATGGCAGTATCACTACGCCGGTCGCCATGCCCACTGGGAGGGCCATTGGGTGCTGGTAGAACCTTCGACGGCCCCGGTCTGCCCAGAGGGCGCAAGCGGAAGCTCCTAGCCGCCAAAGGACAGGGCCCAGCTCGCCCCCTGGAACAACCCATGTAGTTTAGTTCCGTGGAAACCTCCGTCTTCGGCGGCAGACCCGGACTGACCCAAGGCGGATCCCCTGGAAGACCCCGGCGGCAGGATCCAAGCGCGTTTCTTCAGGGCCACGGAGGGGCGGATTACCGGTCACGATCGGTAGCCCGCCAATCCGGCGCAATACGGGTTGCGTTCGCCGGCCTGTTTATGAGAACATAATACGAACATGAACATGCTATTCGAGTGCCCTGGCGCAACCCCATGCCATCTCCGGGCGCACCGGACCGGAAGGCAAGTTCTGTGAGTTTTTGTATGGAAGACGTGATGAATTTGCGGTCGAAAGCCGCATCACGATTGGTCTGATGAGGAAGGACGCGATGCGGTATCCGACCCTGTCAACCGCTGTGCCGAACGGCGGCTGCCCTGGCTGGATCGCCGATCGCGTCGTTATGCTCGCATGCGACAGACCGCATGCCGTTTCAAAGCAATGGCAGACCATCGCTGAGGCGAACGCGAAACTCCGTCGGGTACCCCGCTAATGCCAGTAGAGATCCTCCTGCTCGGCAGACGCAAGGCCGCCACATACCTGGGATGCTCTGTCGAGGAGCTGGAGCGGTGGATCCGCCCGGACCGCGTGTTGGCGCACGACCATCCGGCGACCCCGAGCATGCGCCTATGGAGCCGCGATACACTCGAGAAGGCTCGCTCGCACGTGGCGATCTGGCGGCAACGCGATCAGGAGACGGCGGGGGGGCGGCGGCAAGAGGCCGAAGCGCAGCCGGCGGCTGCTAAAGCCCGTCGCAAGGGCATGCGCAAGGCTGGCGCACTACTCGCCGGCAAAGTCTGCGACCGCCTCGGCTGTACCCGAACTGAGCTCGATCGCTGGGCCGGGGACGGGCGCCTACCGCCCGACGGCGAGATCGTGCTCGTCACACTACCCAAGCATGTCGCTGCCCGGGCCTGGTTGCCGGCCACGATTGAGGCCGCACAGGACTGCATCGCGGCTTGGCGCGAGCAGGATCAGATCGCCAGGATCGCGCGCCGCCGAAAACCCAAGGTTGTGAGCAGCCGCCCGCAATAAGCCTGGCCGACGATTGCCGGCGCCGCACCGGGGAAAGGATCGCGCCGTCATTGTCGCCGGTCTCGCCCGCAGGTTGCCTGGACCTCAAACGCGATACTCTGGCCCTTTCCCTCCTACTCTCGCGCTCTGCGGAACTGGCGACACCCGCAATCGCGCTATTCGGCGCCAGCAAGCCGGTGACGAGGGTTAGCTGACGGGGCCAGTGGCGTTCGGGACTCGATGAGCGCTACTGACTGCCGAGACACTATTTCGAGCCAGCGACAGGCAAGCCGCTTGAGCGTGCTGCTCAAACCTGCTGCTCGAATTGACGATCCCGGTACTTGCCTCCACAACTCCGCTCGGGCGCAGGGATGCGCCGCCGCGGACCCGTAAATCCGCCGTCGTTAATTAAGCACCGGTTCTGACCGGGGGAAATCCCTGATATTGATCGGTATGATCGCCGACATGGTTCGGCATGCCCGGCCGGGTCAGATACCCCCGGGGCCGAATGAAGCTGTAGATCTCACGCTTCGGATATTCCTGCCACCCGATATTGAACGCGCCGAGCTTCGGAAA
This sequence comes from Alphaproteobacteria bacterium, assembly GCA_017353855.1. Classification (GTDB taxonomy): domain Bacteria; phylum Pseudomonadota; class Alphaproteobacteria; order ATCC43930; family CGMCC-115725; genus AP-15. Next base: position 301 of record JAFMSA010000725.1, on the reverse strand, counting down.
AAACTGTAATTCGCTGTAAGGCAGGTGATCGTGGATCCACCATGCCATCGCCTGCCATGGAGTAGCTTCCTTCAAGCGGTCGGCGAACCATGGGACCACAATGCAGGCCATCGCACCCATACTCCCTCGTGCATCGCGGCGGTCCCAGATGTGGCGCGCATAGTTGCGCGGGTTCGATGCACAATTGTTGTGATGCGCGTTGCCGAACGCGTTAACCGCAGGCGAGCGGTAAGCCGAACGGATTGCCAGTCGTCCGAACGTCGCCTGCAGCGGTTCAAGAAGCTCTTCGCATAACCGCCGG
>JAFMSA010000724.1 GCA_017353855.1 Alphaproteobacteria bacterium | reverse complement strand
TTTTGCGCCGGAGCGTTTGGGTCGACCCGGAAATGGGCCCGGCCGACGAGCCGCTCGTAAGCGCCGGTCGCGCCAAATTCATGCCCGTCAGCGAACGCAAAGCGCTCATCGACCGACAAGCTTACTGGATTCGTCATACGGCCTCCCACGGTCGTCTCTCTCGCCTCGATGACGAGGGAGAAGCCCCCGCCATTATGCCGCCGCCACCTCGAGGATCGTCAAAGCGAGTGCCTGCGCGCGGGGCACGATCGTGTCGATGCGGCACCACTCGTCGTCGCGATGGGCGTTACCGCCGACGGGGCCGGTTCCGCACAGCGTCGGGGTTCCAAGCGCCGCCGTGAAGCCGCTGTCGGCCGAGCCGCCGGTCGCCTCGCCCGAAACCCGCAAGCCGAGGCCGGCCGCCGAACGGCTATAGGCTGCGAGCAGCTCGCGGCTGCTTTCGTCCTGCTCCAGGGGGAGGAAATTGCCCTCGTGCAAGATGCGCGCTTCACTGCCGGGCATTTCGCAGCAGCGGCAAATATCGCGGACGTCCCCGAGGATTTTCTCCATGATATTCAGTGTCGGAAACCGCACATCGACGGCCGCGGCGGCCCGCGCGGCGACGGTGTTGACCGCGGTGCCGCCGTGGATGAGCCCGACGTTGACCGTCGTGCCGAGGTCGTAGTCGGTCAACCGGTGCAGACGCTGGACCTTGCGGGCGAGCGCCTCGATCGCGCTGACCCCTTGCGCGTGGGCGACGCCCGAATGGGCAGCCTGACCTGTTACTTCGAATTCGATAAAGGCTGCCCCCTTGCGCCGCGAGACAAGATTGCCGCTCGGCCGTCCGGGCTCGGCGTTGAAGACGGCTCGCGCGGCCTTTGCCTCGGCCTCAATGACCGGGCGCGATGAGGGCGAGGCGATCTCCTCGTCCGAGGTATAGAGACCCGTCAGGGGACAGGGCGCGCCAAAGCGCCGGAACGCGTCAAGGACGAAAGTGTTCATCACCAGGCCCGATTTCATATCGGCGACGCCGGGTCCGAACGCGTGGCTGCCGTCAATGCGAAATGGGCGCTGGGCAGCGGTGCCGTCGGGGAACACGGTGTCGCGATGGCCCATCAGCACGATCGGCCGGGCTGCACCGCCGGCTGCGGGCAGCCGGGCGGCGATGCAGTCACCGAAGACCTCGTGGGGGAAGCTTTCGCACAAGATACCCGCCGCCTCGAGACAGGCCCGCAAGCGATCGCCCACGGCATCGACACCGCGCTTGTTGTAGCTTCCGGAATCGATGTTCACGAGTTCGGCCAACAGAGTCACCATCGCGTGGTGCTGCCGGCCAAGATGCTCGAGAACGGCGGTCCTTGCCCCAAGGCTCATAGCTGTGTGCGCTCCAATCGGGTTTCGGCGGATCCAATGCGATCATCGGCAAAGATCGCGTCTTGCTCAATATCGTGCAGCTATCCGTGACGCCGATGAAAGGTTTATCGGCACCTGAATGCCGCACTGGCTCGCCTCCACCGTTGGCTCACCGGCCGGCTGAACCGCCTGGAGGGACGCTACAGCGCGTTTTCTGCAACAGCTGCCGGCGCGGTCGGGCTCCGGCGAGCATATTCCGGTGAGCATCGCTCCGGGTCCGGCAACTGCCGCTTCCGGGCGCGCTCCCTGTTCGAGAGAAAAGCCGTTCCAGAACTGCACCTGGGCGCGGCTCGGTCTTGCTGCCTGTCGACTATCCTGTCCACGATAAGGTGCCGGTGCACCCGATGCGGGGAACCTCGACGAAATCGTCAGGCCGACCCGGCTGTGGGATGCTAAGACGTTACGATCGAGCTGCGGGTCTTGGGTCGCCGGTCATGCCTTGAACCTGCTCGTGTCTTTTGCAGGTCGAATATCCCCGCGCACTGTCTCGGCAGCGGATCGAAATTCTCGGCGACCTCGCCTGTTCACACGTCGGCCGGTCGTCCGGTTGGTACTCGTCTCGCGGACCGATTCCGCTGCTTGCACGCCGCATGACATGACGGATCGCAGCCATCCGCGATCAAGCGCCGTTGATCGACGGGTTGGATGTTTGCTTCTCGCTGCCCGAAAGCAGGCCGGAAACGAGCCGGCGAAGCGAGGGAACCTCGCCGGGCCGGAATGCGACGGGGCGGCACAGCGCCATCGCGATGATCCCGAGGCGGGCCATTTTTTGCGCCGCGTAGGCGCTCTCGGCGGCGCTCGCGCTAAGCCGCTCGAACACAGCGCCGCCGAGTTGCTGAACCAGAACGCCGCCGACCAGATCGACGGCTCCGACGATGGCGGCGCCGCTCGCAAGCCGGCGCAGCAGGTGCACGGACCCGGCGAGCCCCGGGCGTTGGCCATACATCTCGGCGACTTCACGGATCAGGCGCATGGCCCTCGCTGCGAAAAGCAACGTGTCCAGCAACGCCGTCGGGCTGATTGCGTTGATCGCGAAAGCTTGCGCCGCGGCACGGCGAATTGCACCCTGGGCCAGCCGATCGGCCGGGGCCAGCACGAATTGAGAGAACAGTTCGAGCGCATCGCGCCCGGTATGATGCGGTTCCAGGACCGCGCGGTACCGGCCGACCGCTTCAGTCAGCAGCGGATCACGAGCGAGGATTGCCGCCGCGGCGTTAACCTCCGGCTTCAGCTCGCTTGACAGGGCCGAGGGGATAAGGCGCCGCAGGCGCTCTGCCGAGCGTAAACGCAACAGACCGCGCAGTTCGGCCGCGAGCCAATATGCGGTCCCGGCGCACCCGGCGCTTACCGCC
>JAFMSA010000153.1 GCA_017353855.1 Alphaproteobacteria bacterium | reverse complement strand
CCGACATGCGCCGCCTTACCGAAGAGGCAGTACGCGCCGGCGCGTTCGGCTTCACGACCTCGAGGACGAACGCGCACAAGACGACGCGCGGCGAGATGGTGCCGGGCCGCTTCGCCGAGATCGATGAACTGACGGGGATCGGCTCGGGTTTGGGCGCGGTCGGAGCCGGCGCGTTTGGCATGAACAGTGATTTCGAGGACGAGAAGGCCGAATTCGCCTGGATCACCCGACTCGGCAAGGCGATCGGACGCCCCGTTTGGTTTCTGCTGACCGACCGACCGACCGACCCGCAGCGCTGGCGGCGCATCATGGCCGGCGTGCACGCGGCGCGTGCCGAGGGAGCCCTGATCACGGCGCAGGTCGCCGGCCGCCCGGTCGGAGTTATTCTCGGGGTAGCCACCTCGCTGAACCCGTTTGCGGTCCGCGAGCGCTACAGACCGCTGGAGGCCCTGCCGCTCGCAGAACGGCTCGCGCGGCTGCGCGACCCGGCGGTGCGCCGTTCGATCCTTGACGATCGGCCGTCACCGGCGCTGCTCAGCCGCTTCGGCCCGCTCGTGCAGTTCGCCGCCGGGCGATGGGACCGGATGTACGTGATGGGCGATCCGCCCGACTACGAGCCCCGCGCCGAGAGTTGTGTCGCCGCGATAGCAGCGCGCGAAGACCGCTCGCCGGACGAGGTCGCCTATGATTACCTGACCGCCGACGCCGGCCATTTCCTGTTCTTCCCGGTAACCGGCTACGCGCAGGATGATCACGAGCCGATCCGCGAAATGCTGACCGACCCGGGCACATTGCTCGGGCTCGGCGACGGCGGCGCGCATGTCGCGATGATCGTCGACGCGAGCGCACCGAGCTATATGCTGACCCATTGGGCACGTGATCGACAGCGCGGACCCGGATTGCCGCTCGAATTCATCGTCAAGCGGCAGACCAGCGAGACCGCCGACTTCTTCGGCTTCCACGACCGTGGCCGACTCGTGCCCGGCAAGCGCGCCGACATCAACGTGATCGACTTCGCGCGGCTGCGCCTGCGCGCCCCCGAAGTGGTGAACGATCTCCCGGCCGGCGGCAAACGTCTCGTGCAGCGCGTCGAAGGCTACGTGACGACCCTCGTAGCCGGGACCCCTGTCTTCGAGCGCGGCGAGCACACCGGCGCGACACCCGGCCGCCTCGTGCGCCGCGGCAGGCGGCTTTCGACCGGAACGGGTTAGCTCACAAGCGTCGGGAGCGCACAAGGAGGCCGCTACCCGGCCTTTGCGCCCCCTTCCGATTTTCGCGGCCGGGCTGCCGCTCGCGGCGGCGTCAACGAAGATCCAACCCCGAACGCTGCCGAAGCAGCACCGCCCCCTCTTGCCACGCGGGGCGGCCGTGATTTTGGCGCTCGTTTGGCTATAAGCTTAACGCGATCACCTCCGCGCGGATGGGAGCATAGAGTCGATGATCGATGCGCGCCCGACAGTCGCTGCCCCCGACGACGACCCGTATCTCTGGCTCGAGGATATCGACGGGGAACGGGCACTCGAGTGGGTTGAGGCGCGAAATGCCCATACCCTCGCACGGTTCGCAGACGCCCGTTTCGCCGCCGACCGAGACACGCTCACGGCGATATTCGACCGCCCCGACAACATTCCGATCGTTGCCAGACGTGGCTCACGGGTTTTCAACTTCTGGAAGGATGCCCAGCACCCGCGCGGCCTGTGGCGGGCGACGTCGCTCGACAGCTATCGGACCCAGCAGCCCGCATGGGACATCCTGCTCGATCTGGATGCGCTCGCGACAACAGAAGGGGAAGATTGGACGTGGAGCGGCGCGTCGACCAATCCGGGCTCTCATGACCGCGCGATCCTGATGCTGTCGCGCGGCGGCGCCGATGCCGTCGTCCTGCGCGAATTCGATCTCGCTGCGAGGTCCTTCGTCTCCGATGGCTTCTGTCTGCCGGAGGCCAAGGGCGCCGCCGCCTGGCTCGATCGCGACACGTTGCTGCTGTCTTCGGCGCTGGGCGAGGGGATGGCGACCAGCTCAGGCTATGCGCGCACCGTAAGGCTCTGGCGGCGGGGAGCCGATGCTCTGAGCGCTCCCATCATATTCGAGACGGGCGCCGAAAGCATGGCGGTCTGGGCCGATGTCGAGCGCGAGGCCGAAGACGAGCGCGTCTGGTTTGCCGAGCAGCTCGGCTTTTTCGACGCTTTCGTCTCGGTCGGTAATCGCGCCGGCCCCACCACCCGGCTCGATCTCCCCACCGACGTCTGGGTCCAATGGCACCGCGGCTGGCTGGCCGTCCGGCGGCGGACCGCCTGGACGATCGGCAGTCAGACATATCCGCCCGACACCGTTCTCGGCATCTCCTTCCCGGCATTCCTGTCGGGAGACCGCCGCTTCACAAAGTTGTTCGAGCCGGCCGCGCGCCGCGCGCTACAGGGCTTCTTCTGGTCCGGCGGCCGCCTTGTTCTTTCGATTCTCGACGACCTCAAGCCCGTATTCGAGGTCCTGACGCCATCCGAGGCGAGCTGGTCGCGAGAGCACATCGCCGGTCTGCCCGATATCGGCGTCGTCCATGCCTGGCCGCTGGATGTCCGCCCCGAGGAGTCGAACGGCGACCTTCTCGCCAGCGCGCAAGACCCTGTGACGCCCCCGTCGCTCTTCCTGCTCCGGCCCGGAACGCAGCCCGAGCTCTTGAAGCGGGCGCCGCCGGCGTTTGATCCGGCGGGCCTGGTTGTCGGCCGCCATGAAGCGGTCTCGCCGGATGGCACACGCATCCCGTACGTGCAGGTCGGGCCGCCTGGCGAAACCGGTGACGCGCCCGTCCATCTTTCTGGTTACGGCGGCTTCGCAGCCTCGTTGTTGCCTTATTACAATTCCGCGGTCGGCAAGCTCTGGCTCGAACGCGGCGGCACCAGCGTCGTCGCCAATATCAGAGGCGGCGGCGAGTTTGGCACGGCCTGGCACGACGCCGGGCGCCGCGACGGCAAGCGGCTGTCGCATGACGATTTCGCCGCGGTTGCGGCCGACCTCGTGCGGCGGGGGGTGACGCGCCCCGGACGCATCGCCGCGGAGGGCGGCTCCAATGGCGGGATCCTGATCACCAATATGCTGACCCGTTATCCGGAGCGGTTCGGCGCGTTGTTCTGCACGATCCCGCTGATCGATATGCGCCGCTACGCGAAACTCCACGCCGGGGCCAGCTGGATCGCCGAATACGGCGACCCCGATAATCCCGATGACTGGAAATTCCTCAAGGAGATTTCAGCGTATCATGCCGCCGCCGCGGGCCGGCCCTATCCCCCGATTCTGATCGCGACGAGCCGTCGCGACGACCGCGTCCATCCGGGCCATGCCCGCAAGATGGCGGCAAAGTTGCAGGCAATGGGGTATGAGGCCTACTTTTACGAGCCGGCCGCCGGCGGGCATGGCTATGGCAAGGACAATCGAGAGCGCGCGTCGTTCACCGCGCTCGGCTACAATTTTCTGCGCCAGGCCATCGGCTGGAACGCGTGAGCGCGGGAGAACGGGATGAAATTCGGCATATTTTACGAGCTGCAACTGCCACGGCCCTGGCGCAGCGACGGCGAGTTCAACCTCTACCAGAACGCGCTCGATCAGCTCGAGCTTGCCGACCGTCTCGGGTACGACTTTGCCTGGGAGGTCGAGCATCATTTCCTCGAGGAGTATTCGCATTCGCCGGCGCCGGAGGTTTTCCTCGCCGCCGCCAGCCAACGCACCCGGCAGATCCGACTGGCGCACGGCATCATGCAATTGACGACCGCCCATCCCGCTCGCGTCGCCGAACGGATCGCAGCTCTCGACCTGGTCAGCCGCGGCCGCGTCGAATTCGGCATGGGCGAAAGCGCCAGCATCACCGAGCTCGAACCGTTCGATCGCTCTTTCGAGGAAAAGCGGGCGGTGTGGGAAGACGCGGTGCGCGCAGTGGTACCGATGTTCAAAGAGGGCGGCTGCGAATATCACGGCACCTATTTCGATTTCCCGCTGCGCAATGTCGTACCCAAGCCACTGCAGAAGCCGCATCCACCCCTATGGGTCGCCTGCTCGCAGCTGGAAACGATCGAAATGGCCGGTCGCCGTGGCTTGGGGGCGCTCGCGTTCCAGTTCTTGAGCGCCGGCGCAGCGCATGCCTGGGTGCACGCCTATTACAACGCCTTCACGAAGCGGCTGCACAGGCTGACCGACTACGTAACCAACCCCAACATCGCCTTGACCAGCTATTTCATGTGCGCCGAGACCGACGAGGAGGCGCGGCGCCGGGCCGACGGCATACCATTCTTTCAATTCGCATTGCGTTTTTACGGCCAGAGCGCATTTCGCAGACGGCCGGACCCCGGCGCCGTCAATCTGTGGGAGGAATACGAAAAGTGGAAGCGTGCCAATCCCGAGGGCCTCGCCCGCGCGCTTTCCGGCGGGCTGATCGGCTCGCCCGAAACATTGCGTCTCAAGCTCCGGCGGTTCGAGACCTCGCATATCGACCAGGTCATTCTGTTGAACCAGGCCGGCAATAACACGCATGAGCACATTTGCGAGAGCCTCGAGCTCTTCGCCCGTGAGGTAATGCCTGAATTCCACGCCCGGGTACCCGAGCAGGAGGCCTGGAAAGCCAAGGTGCTGAGCCGCGAGATCGAGCTCGAGGAGATCGATACCGCACCCTTCCGCGAGCGCTACGGCCCCAACTCCGTGCAAATCACCCCGCAGGCGGCGGAGTAAGCCCGACGGTCCCCCGGTCGGTGAGATCGCCTTACTTCGGGAGCACCGCAATGGCGGGAAAGAGTGCGAGGCATAGGATCCCGATCACCACCAGATAGCCGAGCAGCAGAAAGGTCCAGCCCATATTGTGGCGGATCACTGCGCCTTCATTACGTACGAAACGGGTGGTCGAGACGCCAACGCTCGCGGTTTGCGGCGCTACGGGTTTGCCGATCTCGGCGCCCACCGAGTTGAGCGTCGGCAGGAGCAGCAACGGAAATCCCAGCAGCTTGCCGACGATCGCCTGAAACGTGCCGAACATCGCGTTCGTCGAAGTGTTGCTGCCCGAGAGCGCGACACCGATCCAGCCCAGCACCGGCGCCACGATGATAAAAGCCCACCCGATCTTGGAGAAGGCAAAGGCCAGCGACCCGGCCATTCCGGAGAAATTGTACACATAGGCAAGGCCGAAGATGAAAACGCCCACCAGTAGCGCCCCCCACATCTGCCGCCAGGTGCGCCCGAAAATCTCGCCCAGCTGCGCGAGATTGAGCCGGAGCAGAAGCGCTACGATGACCCAGGAGGCAAGTATCGCGGTGCCGCCGACAAATGGCGCAAAAATAAAGGTCGCCGCGACCTTGGTTCCGGGCGCCACCCCTGAGCCTGCGGCTTCGCTCAACGCGAACAAACTGATCTTGGGCAGGGGCGACCACGGTCCGGTCCACAACACCACGACGACTACCAGCACTGCAAAGGGCAGCCAGGCCTCGAAGACCTGACCGGCTGTGAGGCCGTGGGCAGCGTTCGCCCGCTCGATCTCGGCCGCCGTCAGCGGCCGGCCGCCATAGCCGACAATGTTGCGCGGCCGCCATACCCGCAACAGCGCCAGAAGCACTGCGAAACACACGATCGAGCCGGCGACGTCGGGAAGGTACGGACCGAGATAGACCGCAACCGGGAGCTGGCCGGCGATATAGCCGAGCGACCCGAGAATTGCCAGCGGCCAAGCCTCGACGAGGCCGTTTCTGCCGCTGACGAGATAGAGCAGTATCCAGGGCGGCAATAGCGCCAAAATGGCGACGATGTGGCCGACTGCACTCGAATAGGGCAGCAGCAGGTCATTGGGTTGCATGCCCAGCGTCCCTGCGGTAACCGCCGAAAGTGCGATGATCGGTGCGCCTAATGCGCCGTAGGATACCGGCGCGTTGTTGGCGATAGCAGCCACGCGCAGCGCATCAAGATCGGGAATGCCAAGCACAATCAGGATCGGGGCCACAACCGCCCAGGGATAGCCAAAGCCGACAAGCCCCTCCAGCAGCGCGCCAAATGCCCAGGCAAAAAGAATTGTCTGAACCCGCACATCGGCCGTACCTTGCGCCAGTAGCCAGGCGCGGAACCGATCGAACAGCCCTGTGACCTGCAGCGTATTGAACAGTACGACGCCCCAGAACGTGATCCAGTTGACGTTCCACACACCCGTGGCCGCGCCGTAAACGTAGGCGCGCAGACCCGGCCCCGTCGGCATGTGCCAGACATACGCGGCGAGGAGGAACGTGACCATCGAGCCGATCAGTGTCGCAATCCAGGCGGAAACACGGAACACCGCCAGCAGTACCAGCAGCAGCGCCACCGGCAGCAGCGCGATCAGCCAGGTTAGAAACAGGTTGCCCGCCGGATTGATGACTTGCTGGAACATCCGCCCTCCCCTTTGTTGTTCCTGAGCGTGGGCCGATTATCAGATCGCAGCCCAAAGCGCGATTGAACCCATTCTATCGCAGGGAGCAAAAAAATGCAGGATAGCCGGTCGTGCCGCGGCGATTAAGATCGCGCCATTGGAGCCTTCGACCCCAGGAGCCACAGCGATGTCAGAGCCTTTACCCGCGATCAGCCTCGTCGCCGTACCCGGGCGGCGGAACTACACGCTCGATATCGCGAGAGAAATGGACCGGCGAGGCTTTAGCGGCATCTTTGTGCCGAGTCGGTTCGGCAATATGGCACAATGCACGGGTTTGGCGCTCGCGACCCAGCGGACCGTCTTCGGTACGGCGATCGCGCCGATCTACGCCCGGAGCGTGGAAGATTTCGCGCAGGGTGCGGCCTATCTGCACGAGGTCTCCGCCGGGCGTTTCCGGTTTGGCATCGGCATCGCGCACGGCCCGACCTATCAGCGGCTCGGGGTCAGGCCGGGGAAGCCTCTCGCCGATATCCGCGCCTTTGTCGGAAAGCTCAGATCTTACGAGGGGATCGGCGCATTGCCGCCGATCATCCTTGCCGCGCTGCGCAAGAAGATGGTCGCCCTTGCCGCAGAGATTGCCGAGGGCGTGGTATTCGCCAACGCCAGTCTGTCGCATGTCCCGCAATCGCTCGCCGTCATTCCGGCAGCCAAGCGCAGCGATCCGAATTTCCTGATCGGCAATATGCTGCCGGTCTGCATTTCGGAAGATCTCGAAGCGGCGAAGTCGCTGCTCCGCCGTCGCCTCGTGCATTACGCATTGCTCCCGAACTATCGCGCCTATTGGAAGGAAGCGGGCTATATCGAGGAGATGTCGGCCGTCGAAAAAGCCGCACAGGACGACCGCCACGACGACATCGCGAACTTCCTGACCGACCGCTGGCTCGCCGACAACACCGTCTATGGACCGGCGTCAAGGGTACGCGAAGGTGTGGAGGCCTGGCGTGCCGCCGGCGTCAACACGCCGGTTCTCGTCCCCAACTCCATCGCCGGCAATCAGATGACGGCGCTTGAGGAGCTCTCCGCCGCCTTCGCCCGCTGACGGCGCCCGGAGAGCCGGCGGCATTCTTGTCAAGGCTTGCCTGTTTCCTGGGTGCTCAACCAACTGGTTGCTTGCCCGGCCGGTTCACCCGGTGCGTGACGCAACGCCGCGTGTGCCCCTTCGCGCGGCGGCCACCGCCGGTCGATTCGGACCGGCCTACCGGGCCACGTGACCGCCGTCAGGAAAGCGCGCGCAGCTCGGCGCGGAGCCGATCGGGACCCGACCCGGCGAGAAGGTCGTCGATTGCCGCATGGGTGCGCTTCCAGATCGGGCAGGCGGCCGCCAGAATGCTGCAGCCTGCCGGCGTCAAACTGAGGCGGCGCGTGCGCTTGTCGGCACCATCGACGATGACCTCGACCAGGCCCCGCCGCTGGAGAGGCTTCAGATTGGCCGTCAACGTGGTCCGGTCCATCGCCAGCAATGCCGACAGACTGCCGATGCTCGGCGGATCCGGGCGATTGAGCGACATCAATAAGGAGAATTGACCGTTGGTCAGCCCCAGCGGCCGCAATGCCGCGTCAAAGCGCCGCGCGACCGCCCGCGCCGCTCTGCGAAGATGCAGGCACAGACAGGTGTCGCGGACTTCGAGGGTGAGTTCGAAAGAAACTTCCTGGCACTTTGACATGGCCTAGAAATGTTGATATCAACGTAATGCGTCAAGGCCGACCGGGCGCCGGCTCCGACGGAGCCGCCGGCGGACTCTCGTTCTCGTCAACCGTGTACAGGAAACGCAATGCAAGTCCAGCCCTACCTGTTTTTTGACGGCCGTTGCGAAGAAGCGGTCGAATTCTACCGCAGCAAGCTCGGCGCCAAGGTAGAAATGCTG
>JAFMSA010000152.1 GCA_017353855.1 Alphaproteobacteria bacterium | reverse complement strand
TCGGACCGATTGCTGCCGGCGTACCGACGGCCGTGTAAAGGGCGAGCGATGCCGCCGGCAACAGCGCGGCAATTCCGGCGACGGCGCCCATGCGCCACGACGTCGCGCGGTCGCGACGGATGTCCCGGCCGGCTTCTTGGCTCTCCTTGTCGGCAGCGGCGATCATCCGCCGGGTCACGTCGGCCCGCGCCGCTTCGGCCTGATCCGCGGCAAGCCTGCCGTGCGCGAGCTCGTTCTCGACGTTAGCGAGCTCGCGACGGAATACCTCGACAACCGATTCGCCGCGGTCCGAGCTTTCGGCTGCTGCCCGTAGGAGCGGTCTCAACAGCGCGAGCAGCGCGCACAGGACCAGCAGCCCGGCGACGATCCAGAACCAGATCATACGCCTTCGCCCAACAGAGCGGCGGCGCGCGCTCTTTCGTCCTGGGTCAAGGCAGGCGGTGCCCCGCCGGCCCGACGGCGACGCGCGCGCAGCGCCAGGACGATGCCGGCACCCCCGACCAAAAGCGGGGGGCCCAACCAAAGCAGGTACGTCGCCGGTTCGAAGGGCGGGTCGAGCAGGACGAACTGTCCGTAGCGAGCGACGAGGTAGTCGAGAACCTGCTGATCGCTGTCGCCGGCGAGCAGTCGTTGCCGCAGCAGAACGCGCAGATCATGTGCAAGATCGGCATTCGACTCGTCGAGGGACTGGTTCTGGCAGACGAGGCAGCGCAGTTCTTCGCTGAGGGCCCGGGCGCGCGCCTCGAGCGCCGGATCGGCAAGCCGCTCGGAAGGTTCAACCGCATGGGCTGCAGGCACCCAGATCGCCGTCAGCAGCGCTGTCGCAAAAAGCAGGCGCCGGACCATCAGGAATCCGCCGATCCTGCCGGAACGGTAGCCGGCGAAACCCTCGCGGCCGGCAGACGCACGCGCAGCCGACGATCGGTGAGCGAGACGAGGCCGCCGAGGGCGGCGAGGATCGCGCCAAACCAGATCCACGGGACGAGCGGATTGTAATACGCCCGCAGCACCCAGCCACCGTGACCGTCCGGATCGCCGAGCGCCAGGTAAAGATCTCCGAATCCGTTGGTGGCGATCGCGGTATTGGTCGTCTGGCTGCCGGCGACCGGGTACCAGCGGCGCTCGGGATAGAGGGTCAGGGGTTCGCTGCCGGGCCGCTCGACGACAATCTCGGCGCGCTGCGCATGGTAGTTGGCGACGTCTGCTTCGGTAACACCGACAAAACGGAGCGTCCGGCCGGCAATCTCCAGTCTGTCGCCGGCGTGCACGGTCTCGATGCGCTCGCTGCGCCATGCGCTCGAGACGACGATCCCGGCGATCAGCACCCCGATACCGAAATGGGCGATCGTGTATCCCCACGTGCCGCGAGGCAAATGCCGCAACCGCCGCCATGCCGTCCCCAACGGCTGCTTTGCCAGCCCGCTTCGATCGGCGAGGTCGGCCAGCACACCGAGCATCGCCCAGGCTGCAAGTGCGATCCCCGCCAGCGCCGCCGGCGGCGCTGCGCGATGGAACGCGAGAACGGCCGCCGGGGCGAGGAGAGCGCCGAGCAAGGCCGGGAGCAGGCGGTGCAAGGCTGCGCGAAGATTGCCGCGGCGCCACGCCAGCACAGGGGCGATCACCATCGCGACGATGGCAGGCGCCAGTATCGGCACAAAGGTCGCGTCGAAGAACTGCGGCCCGACCGACAGTTTGGCGCCACTGGTCACCTCCGCGAAGAGCGGATAAAAGGTGCCGAGAAACACCGTTGCCATGCCCGCGCAGATCAGCAGGTTGTTGAGTACGAGCGCACCTTCACGGCTGACCGGCGCAAACGGGTTGCCGGTTTCCAGCCCCGCGGCACGAAAGGCATAAAGCACAAGGCCTGCGCCGATCACGAGCGCGACCAGCACCAGAATGAAGACGCCGCGCGTCGGGTCGACGGCAAAGGAGTGGACCGAGGTAAGCACGCCCGAGCGCACCAGAAAGGTCCCGATCAGGCTCATGCCGAAGGTCAGGATCGCCAGCAAGACCGTCCAGCGCTGCAGGGTCTCGCGCTTCTCGACGACAGCCGCCGAATGCAACAGAGCCGTACCCAGCAGCCACGGCATGAAAGACGCGTTCTCGACCGGATCCCAGTACCACCACCCGCCCCAGCCGAGGTCGTAATAGGCCCACCAGCTGCCCATCGCGATCCCGATCGTCAGCCCGCACCAGGCCGTCAATGTCCAGGGCCGGACCCAGCGCGCCCAGGCGGCGCCGATCCGTCCCTCGATCAGTGCGGCAACCGCGAAGGAATAAGTGATCGAGAACCCGACATAGCCGAAATAGAGAAACGGGGGATGAAAGGCGAGGCCCGGATCCTGTAAGAGCGGGTTGAGATCGCGCCCCTCGAGCGGGGCGGGGATCAGGCGAGCGAACGGGTTGGACGTGCCGATGATAAAGGCGAGCGTGCCAAAGCCCAGCAGCCCCTGGATCGCCAACGTGCGCGCCCGCAAGGTGGGGGGCAACGAGCGGCCCAGAACGGCCACCAGGCCGCCGAACAAGGTCAGCATCAGGACCCAGAGCATCATCGAGCCTTCATGGCTGCCCCAGACCCCGGTCACCTTGTAGAGCATCGGCTTGGCGGTGTTGGAATTCTCGAAGACGTTGCGCACCGAGAAATCCGAGACGATGTGGGCGTGCATGAACACGGCAAAGGCGAACGCCACCAGGCCGAATTGCAGCAGCGCCGCCGATGACGCCAGATCCATCAGCGGCCGGCTGCGCAGCGAGGCACCGAGCAACGGCAGCGTCCCCTGCACAAGCGCCACCAAAAGCGCGAGTATCAGAGCAAAGTGGCCGATCTCTACGATCATCTCGTCACTCCGGCAGAGGCCGCAAATTCCCGGTCGACCGGGAAGACGACGTTCCCGGCATCGGCATGGGCCAAACACAATGATCCGGATCAAACACCTGCACCCCAACTCCTCTGCGCAATGAGACGCGAATTCCGTTGTGATCGAACGGAGAAAATGCGGCGATAAACGGGACCCGCCGACAATCGCACGCATCGCCTTCTTTCGCCAGCACACGAGCCTGGGCCTGATGTGATCTTATGATGGCATCGATCGGGCGTCGTCCCCCAGGCAGCTCACGCGGAATGGCTCTCGCTTGGCAATGCACGGCCTGCTATGCCGCGCCCGCGCTGCCTGCCGCGGCAAGCAGGAACAGTAAGCAGTCTGCGGCATCGCTCGGGCGGTGGTAAGGCGCGCGCCGACAGGGACAAACGGCACCATCGCAGCCTTCCATCGAGGCCCGCCTCGCGTCCACGAAATGGCGCGGGCGCCGCACGCTTGCGCGCTTATTCCGCTGCCGCCCTCATCCTCGCCAGGGGCTCGACGCGGGCGGCGCAGAATTTGTATTCCGGGATCTTGCCGAACGGATCGAGCTGCGGGTTGGTGAGGAGATTGGCGGCGGCCTCGGCATAGCAGAACGGAATGAACACCTGCCCCGGCGCCACCGCGCTGTCGCTGCGCGCCTTCAATTCGATTGTGCCGCGTCGCGTCGTGACGCGCACCCGCTCGCCGGCGGCGATGCCGAGCCGGCGCAGCTCGGCCGGGGCGAGCGACGCCACTGCCTCGGGCTCGATGTCGTCGAGCACGCTCGCCCGCCGGGTGATCGCGCCCGTATGCCAATGCTCGAGTTGACGGCCCGTCGTCAATACCATCGGATAATCTTCGTCCGGCTCCTCGGCCGGCGGGATGATCGCGGCGGGAACCAGGCGGCCGCGGCCTGAGGAGGTCGGGAAGCCCTCACTGAAGACGATCTCGCGGCCGGGCTGGTCCTCGGCGTCGCAGGGGTAGGTCACCGAGCTTTCGCGCTCGAGACGCTCCCACGTGATGTTGTCGAGCGACGGCATCGCCCGCTTCATCTCCGCGAAAATGTCGCGCGGATGCGTGTACGACCAGGCAAGTCCGATGCGGAGCGCAATCTGCTGAATGATCCACCAATCGAGCCGCGCATTGCCGGGCAACGGCAGCGCGGCGCGGCCCATCTGCACCTGGCGGTTGGTGTTGGAGACGGTGCCGTCCTTCTCCGGCCAGGCCGAGGCAGGCAAGACGACGTCGGCGTATTTCGCGGTCTCGGTCAGGAAGATGTCCTGCACGACGAGATGTTCGAGCTTCGCGAGCGCAGCGCGGGCGTGCTCGACATCGGGATCCGACATCGCCGGGTTCTCGCCCATGATGTACATGCCCCCGATCTCCCCGCGATGCACCGCGTCCATGATCTCGACGACAGTCAGCCCGCATTTGTCGTCGAGCGGGGCGTGCCACAGCGTCTCGAATTTCGCGCGGACCGCCGGGTCCTCCACCGACTGGTAGTCGGGATAGACCATCGGGATCAGCCCGGCATCGGAGGCACCCTGCACGTTGTTCTGGCCGCGCAGCGGATGGAGCCCGGTGCCCGGCCGGCCGACCTGTCCGGTGACCAGCGCCAGCGCGATCAGGCAGCGTGCATTGTCGGTGCCGTGGACATGCTGCGAGATCCCCATTCCCCAGAAGATGATCGCGGCCTCGGCGCGGGCATAGGTGCGCGCCACCTCGCGCAGCGTGGCGGCATCGACGCCGCAGATCGGCGCCATCCTTTCCGGGCTGTAATCGCGGATGTGCTCGCGCAACGCCTCGAAGTTTTCGGTGTGCGCCTGGACATATTGCCGGTCGTAGAGGCCCTCCTCGATGATCGTGTAGAGCAGCGCATTGAGCAGCGCGACGTCGCGCCCGGGATTGAAGCGCAGCGTTTTCCACGCGTGCCGCATCATCGTGTAGCCGCGCGGATCGATGACGATGAGCTTCGCGCCACGCTTGGCCGCCTGTTTGAAGAAGGTCGCCGCGACCGGATGGTTTTCGGTCGGCCGCGCGCCGATAACGATGATGACGTCGGCGGCCGCGGCGGCGGTGAACGGCGCGGTCACGGCACCGGAGCCGATGCCCTCCATCAGCGCCGCCACCGATGAGGCGTGACACAGCCGCGTGCAGTGATCGACATTGTTGCTGCCGAAGCCGGTGCGGACGAGCTTCTGGAAGAGATAGGCCTCCTCGTTCGAGCCTTTGGCGGAGCCGAACCCCGCCAACGCGCGGCGCCCGTCGCGGTCGCGAATGCGCCTCAAGCCCTCGGCGGCGCGGTCGAGCGCCTCTTCCCACGTCGCTTTACGGAAGTGCGTATACGGATTGGCCGGGTCGATATCGACGTCGTGCTTCGCCACCCCGTCTTTGCGGATCAGCGGGTCCGTCAGCCGGTCGGGGTGGTGCGCATAATCCAAGCCGAAGCGGCCCTTGACGCACAGCCGGTTGTGATTGGCCGGCCCGTCGCGGCCGTCGACCGCGACAATGCGGTCGTCTGCGATCCTGTAGGTCAGCTGACAGCCGACCCCGCAATACGGGCAAACGCTGTCGACCTCGCGGTCGGGGGCATTGGTGTAGACGCCGTCGGCGCCCACCAGGCTCGCCGGCATCAACGCGCCCGTCGGGCAGGCCTGCACGCATTCGCCGCAGCCGACGCAGGTGCTGTTGCCCATCGGATCGTCGAAATCGAAGACGATCTTTTCGTGGTAGCCGCGCCCGGCCATGCCGATCACGTCGTTGACCTGCACCTCGCGGCAGGCCCGCACGCACAGAGTGCACTCGATACAGGCGTCGAGCTGCACCGCCATCGCCGGATGGCTGCGGTCCGGTGCGGGCGACGCATGCCGCGGGAAACGGCTGTCGCCGACCCCGACCCGCTCGGCCCACCGCCACAGCCGGGAATTGGGGTCGTGCGCGACGGCGCGGCCCGGCTGGTCGCCAAGCAGCAGCTCGAAGACCATCTTGCGCGAGAATTTCGCGCGCTCGCTTGCCGTCTGGACCTTCATGCCCGGCGCCGGCTTGCGCACGCAGGAGGCGGCGAGCACCCGCTCCCCCTCGATCTCGACCATGCAGGCCCGACAATTCCCGTCCGCGCGGTAACCCGGTTTCGGCAGCCAGCACAGATGCGGGATCTCGGTACCCTGCCGCTCGGCGACCTGCCAGATCGTCTCGCCCGGCGCGGCCTCTACTTCGGCGCCGTCGAGAAAGAAGCCAATGGGTTCGCTCATGTGAAGCGCCTCTTTTCTTCGCGTGCCGCTCCTCACCCGCCTGCTGAAGCAGGACCGTCCCTCTCCCCGCTTGCAGGCAGAGGGCCGCGGTGAGCGGCAATTGCCGGTGAGAGCAGATCCTCGCGAAAATGCCTGAGCAACTGCTTTACCGGATTCATCGCCGCCTGGCCCAGGCCGCAGATCGAGGCATCGCTCATCACCTGCGTCAAATCGTTGAGCAGCGGCTCATCCCAGCGCGGCGCTGTCATCAGTTTCACCGCTTTCTCGGTGCCGGCCCGGCATGGCGTGCACTGGCCGCAGCTCTCGTCCTCGAAAAACCGCAACAGGTTCAACGCCACGGCCTTCATGTCGTCCTTGTCGGACAGGACGACCACCGCACCGGAGCCGGTGAAGCAGCCATGCGGTTCGAGCGTCCCGAAATCGAGCGGAATGTCCGCCATTGCCGCCGGTAATATGCCGCCCGATGCACCGCCCGGGAGATAGCCCTTGAAGACATGGCCCTCGACCATGCCCCCGCAGAATTCGTCGATGAGTTGCCGCACGGTGATGCCGGCCGGCGCGAGCTTGACTCCCGGATCACGCACACGGCCCGAGACCGAGAAGCAGCGCAGCCCTTTGCGGCCGTTGCGGCCGTGGCTCGCAAACCACTGCGGGCCCCGCTCGACGATGTCACGCACCCAGTGCAGCGTCTCGACATTGTTGCACAGGGTCGGACGGCCGAAGAGCCCGACCTGCGCCGGGAAGGGCGGGCGTTGCCGCGGCAGGCCGCGCTTGCCCTCGATGCTTTCGAGCATCGCTGATTCTTCACCGCAGATATACGCACCCGCACCCCGGCGGAGATGGATGCGCACATGGGGCGCCAAGCCGGCCGCCTCGACCGCCGCGATCTCCTGCTCGAGGATCGCGCGGCACTGCGGATATTCGTCGCGCAGATAAATGTAGACCTCGGCCGCCGCGATCACCCATGCCGCAATCAGCATACCTTCGATCATCCGATGCGGATCGGTTTCGAGGAAATAGCGGTCCTTGAACGTGCCGGGCTCGCCCTCGTCGGCATTGACCGCGAGCAGCCGCGGGGCCGGCTCCTGCAGCACCAGACGCCATTTGCGCCCGGTCGGGAATCCGGCGCCGCCAAGCCCGCGCAGGCCGGAGTGCTCGAGAATCCCGATCAATTCCTCGGGCTTGCGCTCGCCGGCCAGACAAGCGCCGAGCAGCCGGTAGCCGCCGGCCGTGCGGTAGGCATCGAGGCCGATATAGTCGGGAACCGCCGGGCGGCTTCCGCCCGCCGAGACGGCGGCCGCGACCTTGTCGAACGTCGCGTGCTCATGCAGCGCGTGAGCGATCGCCACGACCGGCGCGCGGTGGCAGCCGCCCATGCACGGGGCGCGCACGACCCGTACCGCGTCGCCGAGCCTGCCGCGCAAGCCCGCGAGCAGATCCATGGCCCCCGCAAGCTCGCAACTCAGGCTGTCGCAGACCCGCACGGTGAGTCGCGGCGGTGGCGCCTCGTCGTCCATGACGATGTCGAAATGGGCGTAGAACGAAGCCACCTCGTAGACCTCGACGAGTGCCAGCCGCATCTCCTCGGCAAGCGCTGCCAGATGGCGCGCCCGCAGGCAGCCGAAATGATCTTGCAACAGATGCAGATGCTCGATGAGCAGATCGCGCCGCCGCTCGCGCCCGCCGAGCAGCGCCCGGACCTCGGACAGACTCGCGGGATCGACCTGCCGACCTTTTGGGAAATCGGGCCCCCGCCGGCGCCCCGAACCGGGATGAATGCGGCGATTGTGCTGTGCCACCGATTGCATGGCGTCCTCGGCCTAAACCGCTCCTTCCTGGTGCAGCGCGGCGATCTCGTCCTTGCCGTAGCCGAGCCAGCCGAGGATCTCGTCGGTGTGCTCGCCCAATAACGGCGAGCGTCTTACGTCGACCGGCGAGTCGGAGAGGTTGATCGGACAGCCGACCTGAACATAGCGGCCGCGTGCCGGATGGTCGACCTCGACCAGCATGCCGCGCTCGTAGAGCGAGCGGTCCTCGTAGATGTCCTTCATCGACAGGATCGGGCCGCACGGCACGTCGACCTCGTTGAGCGCGGTCATCACCTCGAATTTGGTCTTCGTCATCGTCCATTTCTCGACGATCGAGAAGCATTCCGGGATCTTCGGCAAACGTGCCTGCGGTGTCGCATATCCCGGATCGGTGATCAGCT
>JAFMSA010000011.1 GCA_017353855.1 Alphaproteobacteria bacterium | reverse complement strand
GACAATCTTGCCACGCTGCCGCGGGATCTACTGTACCGGTCGGACAGCGATTTGTTGCAGCAGCAGGTGCCCACCCAAGAGCAATTGGCAGCATACGGGATCCAGCCGATACCAGGCGCTCCCGGCACGCAATCGGGTCCCGTCGATCCGCAGGCCCCGGACCCGCAGCAAGCCCCTAACGCGGTGCAGACTTATATCGCGGATCAGCCGGGACGCCGCGCCGGGGACCTTGTCGGGACGATCGACCGGAACACCGGTAAATTGATCAATTGATCACCGGAGACGATATCAACCGCGCGCGTGTGTCGGTTGCGGCGACCGGCGGTCAGTTACTGGTCGCCGGTACCGGCGACCCGAACATCCTTCGGCAGGTCGGTCAGCCGGTCCAGGGCGACGGCTTAACCGATCCGCTGGTTCAGCGCAGATCGTTACCTCCGGGTCTGCTGCATCGTTCAGATCGCGATCTGTTACAGCAACAGCAACAGGCCAATCCTGACATAGACCCGACTACAGGGTTGAGCCGCGGCGTGACGCGGGATCCGGTCACGCAGCAGTTAACCTACGACGATCAGCCGCCGCTATCGGGCATCGGCACACCCCAGATGTTCGGTCTGCAGCCGGCCTACACGCCTCCGCCAGGCGAAGGACCGGCTCCATCTCAGGCCAGCGCGCTGGATGCCCGCGACGGTCGCACCGATCCGCTCGACGTTGCCTACAATTCGATCCGCAATGCCGAAGGCGGTGGTCCCTATACGCGCTACGGCGGCGGGCAATACGATCCGCGCCAGACACCGACACTGTCCGGGTATTACGGTTATCCGCAACTGCCGGCCCGTTATGCGCGGGACACCGGCCTGCCGACGCATGCGACCGGCGAATTGCAGTGGCAGCCCCGCACGTGGAAATGGGCCGTCGAGCTTTACATGCAGCAGAACCCCGGCCGGCCGGCGCCGGATTTCCGCAATCCGAACGACCAGAGACGGGTCGGCAAGTTCTGGGCAGCGCGGCGCTACACTGAGCTGACCGGCGGCCGCGATCTGGCTCGGGATGTGGCGCGCGGCGAAGTGCGTCTGGCGTGCTCTCGGGCCGGAGTGGCAATCCTTCACACGACCGGATTTCGCGGCGCGCATGCGCCGGCCCGCCGCGGGGACGCAATACGCATCGCTTGAGGCGTCGCTCCAACCCACCGTGACAGACGCAACTGCGCCTCAAGGCCCGGCTGCGGCCGGAGAGCCTGCAGCAGCACCACCGCCGCAAGGATCTCTTTCGGCAGCGATGACATCCCAGCCGACCGAACCTGCGGACGGAGCGCCGGCCCAGGAGGGTAGCGAAAGTCAACGCGCCTTCACGATGGGTGCGATCCCGTCCGGTCGGGATCACCGCGGCTGAACAAAGCATACGACGAATATGGGCTTGATGACCTCGATCGACAGATCCAGCAGCAAGACCCGAATTCTCCGCGCCGTGCGGCGATGCAGCAGGAATGGCTGGAGCTTCAGCAGCAGTGGATCAAGCAATATCACACGCTCTCTCAGCACCCTCCGACGCATACGCCGCGCGATGTGTTCAGCAGCATGGGTTCGGCCGCGATGCTCGTTGCAGCCATCGGAGGCAGCTTTGCGCGTGTGCCGGCTAACGCATGGTTGGATGCTGCCGGAGCCGCACTTCAGGCGCAGAACGCACGCGACGCGTCTTGCGGTCGTTTAAGATATCGCTAAAGAGACCATGCTCCATGCCGACCGAATTGTACGTGGCATCGAGCGTTTTTTCCCAGATCTCCAGCCGGTTTTTGAAATCGCGCTCGCGTCACTGGCGGAAAAACAGCAAAAAATCGCGGACGCGGCACAGCTCGTCGACAACCAGAAGCTGCGCATCGACGCCGCGAACGGCAATTTCGCTAGCATCGCCAATACCGTGCAAACCCTCGGCGATCTGCAGACTCACTTGGCCGAACAACGCCGGAAGTGGGACGAGTTTCAGACGCTGGGCAACATGACGGACGAAGCCGACGCCGCCTGGCGGACGCAGAATCCGGAAGAGGCGCGACGCTATACCAATTTCTCCCGCGGGGTGCCGCCGCACATCCATGCGCAGCATCTCCAGGACGCGCAGGACGAGCTCGGGCCGGCGGAAGGCGGCAAGGACACTGCGGCAGCGGAGAAATCCCGCGACATCCGGGAGCGGACGGCGCTGAAAAACCGGCAATGGGACAGAGACCACCCCGACGCTACGCCGGAAGAACAGCGACAGGCCCATTTCGACAATCGGCTGGCGGTCACACGGGAAGTCACGCAGGCCACATCGGCGCGGTTAGCCAGTGGCGGCGGCACATACGCGGAGCGCCGGCTCGAAGCCTTCCGTGAGTGGTATCGCGACGACTACGGCAAAGACCCGTCATTCCAAGAGGAGGAGCAGTTCCTGCGCTGGGAACGGCTGCGTGGTGGCGGCCTGACTGCGGCGCAGCAGCAGCAGAACAACCAGATCATGGAGGCCCGTCGGCAGATCGGTGAGCTTCCGGAGAACGTCCAGTCGGTCCTCGACCGCACGCTCGCCGGCGAAACGGTGCGCGATCGTGAAATGCAGGGCTGGAGCGGCACTCAGAAACGGCTTGTCAAAGCGCTTGGTAAGCAGTCGATGGACCGCACCGCCGCTGACCAGGAAATCGTAAAGACCTACGAACTGGCGCAAAAGCCGTTGCTCGAGCCGGGGCAGACGGAAATGCCGAGTGCCGGAGGCGCAGCAGTTACGCCCGGCGCTGCGACCGGCGGTGTCGCGCCGAGAGGGACCCCTGGCGCTGCTGCTCCGCCCGCCGGCGCGGCAGCGCCGGCACCTCCAAGCCGGCAGGCTCCCGATCCCGCCAAGTACCGGCAGGCCTTGGCAGCGGGGTTCCCGCGCGAGCAGGTCAAGCAAGGCTATATCGACGACGGCGGCACAGCCGACCAATTCGAACTTCTATTTCCGTCCGCTGCGCCGCAACGCGGGAGCAGCGCTCTGGCGCCGCAAAGCGATTTCCCGGTTCCTGCTTTCGGGATGTAAGCGATGGCCGCAATCGACGATCTGCTGCAGCAGCGGCCCACCGATCCGGCTCGCTCCGACCACAGGCCACCGACACCGACACTCGATACGCCTGCGACTCCCGCCGTGCCCCGAGCGCCGCGGCCGCGTACCGGTCCGACGGAGTTGTCGCCACCGGGGGGTCTTGGCACGCCTTCAGCTCCCATAGAACCGCGACCGCTGCAGCCGCGAACTGCGCCGGGGCGCACCGCCGCCGCCGGGTCCCGGAACACCAGCCGGGCAGCAACAACGACGCCCGAGCGAGATCGACAACCTCTTGCAGCAACGTGGGCCGGGAACAGCGCGCGGCGGGGAACAACAACGGAAGAGCTCGATCGACCAGCTCTTGGCCCAGCCGGGCCCGCCCCCGCAAGGAGCGCTCCAAAATCTTGCCGCGCCGGTGACCCGGCTTCCCGGCAGCTATCTCGAGACCGCCACAAAGAACTGGGACGAGCTGGGTCAGGCTTATAAGGATTTCTGGAAGAAAGAGACGATCGCCGGCAAGGCGTGGAGCGGTCTGCAGGTGCTCGGTGCGGCAGGCAATTATCTGTTCTCTCCGGTCGAAGCCGGGATCAGAAGCTTTGTCGGCGAGCCGATCGAGGCCGTCGGTCGGCCCGTGCTTCCCAGAGGCACAGGGCGATATATTGGCGAGCTCGGGTCACTGGCGACGCAAGTGGCGTTCGATCCTATCGCGAGGAGTGCGAAAGCCGCTGGGGCCATCCGCAGCGCGAAGATCGGCGGGTATGACATTGGCGGCAGTATCGAAAAGATGCTTTCGCCGACGACGCGTACTCCCGAAGCGGGACGCACGGAGCTGCTGAACCGCCCGCGGGCTGCCGAACTCGCGCAGGCAACCTCGCAGGCCCGCAACGATCTCGAGCAGTTCCGCAAGCAGGTCGGCACGCTCGATCGCGACACCCGTCTCGACTTCATGCTGTCGATGGGCGGCGAGGCTCCGCGCAACCGGTTGCCGGTCGGGTTGCAGCCGATGGCGCAGAAACTGCGCGGCCTGCTCGACGAGCGCACAAAGCGGCTGCAGAGCCTTGGCCTGCTCGAAAACGCGATCGACGATTACTGGCCGCGGCTGTGGAAGGACCCCAACCGCGCGCAGACGGCGCGGGATGCCCTTCACCTAGCACAGGCAGGGGCAGTATCGAAAACCCCGATACGCGGCAGCCGCGCCGCCGCTGGACTCAAGCAGCGCGCCCTCGACACGATGCGAGAGGGCCTTGATCTCGGCCCCGAGCCGGTCAGCGACAATCCGCTCGACGTCGCCCTCATCCGCATGCGCGGCATGGACAAATGGTATTACGGCTCGAAGCTCGCCGCGGACATGAAGGCACAGCCTTATGTGCGCTTCTTCGGCAACCCGACCGAGGTGCCGGCCGGCTGGCAGCGGCTCAACGACCCGGTCTTTACCGTACGGCTGCCACCCGTCGCCGGCGAAACACGGGAGGCTGCGCGCCAGGCGTTAAAGACATCCAGCCTCTCAAAAGCGGAGCAGGGAGAGATCACGGCACGGCTCTACGGCACACCGGAGATGGGCGGCTATTACGCGCCTGAACCGGCTGCCCGTGTCTTCAACAATTATACGAGCCGCGGCTGGGCCCATGAGAACGGCATCTACGACGCGTTCCGTCACGCCGGCAATGCGCTCAACATGCTGCAGCTGGGTTTGTCGGGGTTTCACTACCTGATGGTATCGCTGGACTCGACGGTATCGAGCTTAGCGCGCATTCCGAGCTTACTGGCGCGAGGTCGTTTTGGTGAGGCAGCCAGGGCGGCTCCGGGTGCACTTCCGCTGGCCGGGCCACTCTACACCGGAGCGCGGCTTGCGCGACAGGCTGCAGCGCCACCCGCGGCAGCAATAGCGGGGCGGCGCAGATGCGTAAGCCCGTGCAGATCGTCCTGAAACCCGAAGGTCCCGGCGCGCCGCTCGAGGTGCTCCTCGCGCTGTGCGACGACGGCTCGATCTGGTCGTTGTCCCGCCCATTCGGACCGCCGCGTCCCGATCAGAAGTGGCAGCGGTTGCCGGACGTTCCTGGCGAATACGAGAAGACAGGTGATCGGTAAAATCCCCACGGGAGGAGGACGACGCGGTGGTGGTTTACCGTAAACCGTCCGTCGTCCGTTTCAGATGCGAGTGAAATCGGCTTCATCGTGACAAGTCCGAAATGAGGACCTTTGCGCGCGAGGACGAGGCAAACGGCTCCCTTTGAGCTTTATCGGCGACGCTAGATATAGGGGGTAAGGGAAACTCAGCCGCAAAAATACGGTAGACAGGAACGATAAACCCGTCGTCCTGACCTACCATCTTGACAGGTAATTCGACCCTCCTAGATTGGTAGGTCCGTCGATGGCTGCCGATAACATTGTGCCTCTTGGGCGTCCCAGATCACAGCCGCCACCGACCTTGGCGGAGTTGGTTAAGCGAGTGCACGAGTTAGCGATTGACACTGCGAAGATGGGAATCTCGCACCCGCATCTCCAGCTGCGCATGGCGCAGCGAGGCAAGACCATACGGGACATCGTGGAAATCGTACGTAACGGTGAAGGGGTGTCGGGACCGACACGAGACAAGTACGGGGATTGGAGAATAAAAATGCGTGGCGAGGTGGATGGGCGCCGGGTTCACGTAGTCGTTGCCGTGCGTGAGCAGGATTTCTCGGTGGTGACGCTCTATTGATCGCAAACCGCGCGCCGCCGGGTGACTTGGCGAGAAGGAACCGGGGAATGACAGGTGGCGGGAAAACAGGACAGTTGTACCATTATGTAGAGAGCGGCCTCGACAATATCTATCTCGCGGACGGCTTCGAATTTATCGATCGGCCTGCCGGACGTGAGTTGAGGATTGTCGACATAGACGGGCTGCACAAAGCAATCGGCACGATGTTGGTCACGGCCAAGAAAAACCTGTCGGGCAAGGAGATCCGTTTCCTGCGCAAGGAAATGTCGATCTCGCAGAGCAAACTCGCGAGGTTGTTGGAGGTCTCTGAACAGACGGTGCACCGCTGGGAGAAAGGCAAAGGCGAATTCCCGAAATCCGCCGAGATGCTGATTCGTTTGCTCTATCGCGAGCATACCGAAAAAGGCGAGTGGGCGGCTGGTGAGATTCGACGTGTTCTCGAAGAGGTCGCCGATTTGAAGGACATGATCGACGGACACGAAATCAGCCTGCGCCTAGTACCCGGCCCGCCGGGAATAGCGGGAGAGGCTAAAGGTTGGGGAGCGACGGTACTGGCGGCTGCCTAAAGGGACACCGGTTGTTTCTTGCCTGATGCGCTACGCCCGCTTATTGTTTGTCACTCCCGGCCCGCCGGGGGACAAAAGCGGAATTGTCGAATCTCTCCACACTGAGAGCCGCGACGTATTGTAATCCAGGAATCATCGCAAAACAGTAGTGGCGGGAGGTTGCACTTTCCCGCCGCGCTGCGGCCCTAATCCGATAAGGTCTTGCTTAGCCTCTCTTACGAGAAGGCGACCCCTCCGGCAATCCCGTCCAGGCGCTTGACGAGGTACTCGCCGCTAAAATGAGATCAGGCCGCGTGCTGGACATCTAGACACAACTGCCTGGGCTTTGTGACAAAGACCGACCCATGAGCAATATCGTCCCGTTGCCTCGTGGCAGAGACCCGAGCGCCTATAGGCCGCAGCCAGGCCGCGACGGCCCCGATTTCTGGCCGACGGTAGACCCCGGTTTGCAGCACATGGCGGTCTATCGCGTGCTGCAGGAAGTCTCGCTCGAGATCCCGATCTGGGAGTTCGCGGCTGGCGAAGGTCACCTGGTCGATCCGATCAGACGGCGGGGACGGTTGGTGATCGCGACCGACCTATTTCCCGGCCGGCCGGACATCGGCTGTCACGATTTCCTGCACGGTGAGCCGCCGCCGGAAACCTGCGGCGCGGTGGCGATGACAAATCCACCGAACTCGCAGCTGACCGAGTTTATCGTGCGCGGATTAGCGTTGATGGATACCGGCTGGCTCGCCGGCATGGCATTGCTGACGCGCCTAGGGGCCGACACGACGAAAGGCCGAGGGGCGAGTTTCAACCGCGCAGCCTATGTCTGGAAATCGTGCTGGCGACCATATTGGAAGCCGCGTCGAAAGGGCGACCAACAACCACGCTGGACGGCGCAGTGGACGCTCTGGCTGGCCGATCATTCCGGCCCGCCGGCAACATTATGCTTAACCCACGAGGAGATCGTCGCGCCGCGGCTCTTCTGACGATGGCAACGGGACAATCACCGTCGCCCGCGACCGGGTAACGGTCGTTGCGGCAGCGTTTTGCGCGCACGTGGGTACGGGCGGGGGTAGAACGATCCAATAATTATCAAGTATCTGAAATCATTTCATAATTTGGTAAGTAAGGCGGGCTCCCTCCGCCATTCCCCCATTTCTGATTGAT
Organism: Alphaproteobacteria bacterium; assembly: GCA_017353855.1. Taxonomy (GTDB): domain Bacteria; phylum Pseudomonadota; class Alphaproteobacteria; order ATCC43930; family CGMCC-115725; genus AP-15. The sequence goes on along the minus strand of JAFMSA010000011.1, from coordinate 12,919 downwards.
TCGGTCGGTCTCGGATATTTTAGGAAACCGCGGATTTCTGGGCGCTTCCAATCTCCCGTTGTCTCCCGCTGTATGCTACTATCTCGCGCTGAATAGGGGAACGGCTCCACTCGTTTCTTTGACGCGGCGGGGGGCGGATGTCGCGGACCGGCAAACTGTCGGCAATCGAGGTGGCGAAGGCGAAGGGGCCGGTGGTGCTGCATGACGGCGGCGGACTTTATCTGCGCGTGTCCCAGAGCGGCACCAAAGCGTGGGTCTTCCGGTTTCAGCTTGAGGGTCGACGCCGCGATATGGGGCTGGGACCCTACCGCTCGCTGAGGCGCGCGGACGGGCGCGACAGAACACCGGAAGCGGTGCCGCGGCGGAAAATAGACCCGCTCGGCGCCAAGGCCACTGAGCGCCAAGCGCAGCGCCTTGCCGTTGCGAAGGGCCGCACCTTCCGCGAGTGCGCCGCCGAGTTCATCGAAAGAAACCGGGCGGCCTGGCGCAATGCCAAACACCGGCAGCGACGTACGTCTATCCGACGCTGGGGGAATTGGCCGTGTCGGCTATCGACACCGAGCTTGTCGTGCAGGTACTCCTCCCACAAAGCATTATTTCGACATTGCGGCTGCTGCCTTTCGATCTGCCGCAGTTGGGGGCGAGTCGCGTAATGTTGTCATTGCATCGTAGGCCTTTTTGTGTGCGAGGACCGAGGCTGGGGTTGGCGGAGCCCCCATGTCCGTCGATACTGCCGCTCCGGTCGATGATTTGGCAGCCGAATTACCACCGATGTTGCCAGTGGTCTGCGCAGAGGACGATTCAACAAAGGCCCATATTGCGACTGTGGCCGCGGCAACAACGAGTGCCGATTTCTTTCCTGATACGCGCATTTGCCTTCCCTCCGTTAAATGGATTGCTCAAAAGAGGTCAGTTGACAGGTCAAGGTAGCGCACCCGAATACCACCCGGCGACTGGTCCTAATACTGGGGAAGCCGTAACGAAGTTTAGATTTTGATCTACTTCCCATATAATTGCACTGCCGTCGTTGACACCTAACCAGGTCACGCGAAAATTGTTGAAACCGTCAGTGTCCACACTCAACCCCTGCGGGAACCACCCTGCGTAAGGTCCGTACGCGTGGCTCGTGACAAAGTTTAGATTAGGATCGACCACCCATAGGATTATACTATTGTCTTGGAACCTCCAAAGTACGTAGGTATTGCCGTTGCTGGCCGTAGTAATAGCTATCGGGGTGAAACCCGGATAAGGTCCGTATTGTTGGGACGCAACGAACTTCAAGAAGCCGTCGAGCTTCCATAAGGATAAGAACGTCCCGTCCTGCGACGTGCCGATCCAACGGATCACCGTAGACCCGTCTCTGCCATTGCTACCACTGGTTTGCGCAGATGCAGGGGCCGGTTGGACAGTGACCCACATTGCGGCGACTGCCGCGATCGCAAGCAGCCTTTTGGGCGCATTCATCATGTTTCCTCCGGAAGTTGTGTTTAGGCAGCTAGAGCATTGGTGGCGGGTCCCGCCCGGCGACCCGCCGTGACAAGAGCAGTGGTTACTTGGCCGGCACGGACCGTGGCCGCCTAATGCGTGATAAAAGAAGCACCAGAATGTAACTGATGGTTAACAATCTCGGGTAGCCAAGGTTCCCCGACTTTTAATTAACCGTGGCATCTTCTGGTCAGCGAAGTTTTCGACATCGCGACCGGCTCCGGGGCGCAGTGCGGGAATATCCGCCCTAACGCAGGCTGACGGAAATTTTTCCGGGGGGCGGCAGGATACCGGCCGCTGATGTAATCCCACGGTCCGTTGCGGAACCAGCGCTTCTTCTGTTCGCGCCGGCGCTCGAGACTCCCCATGTGAGCGGCATCCGCGGCCGCCTGGATGGCTGGATCCGCGGCGCCTGCGTTGCTCGCTTGGGCAGCGCTACCGCGAGCTTCGTCGTCTCAAGGTCTCCGAAAGGTTGGCCAGTGCGGCCATCTTCAGCCTCAAGGGACCGTGGCGACTGAGCTCCTCGGAAGCATTGCATCGTGCCTTCATCAAAGCTCGTTTCCGTCGCCTGGGTCTGCTTTCCATGGAAAAGCTGGCCAGTGCTTAATCCGCCGAACCCATATGCCCGGTGGTGTGGGAGGGGCGGCATCGCGAGGTGCCCCCCTATCCCGATTGACGACGGCGAGCACGGCGCCACGCGCGGGCAGGTTGGGACCGTCATCATGCCGCGCGCCGTAGCGCCTCCCTTTTGTGTTCGCCAAATGGTCCACGTTGAGATAGCGGGTGCCTTTAAGCCAGTTCTCGCGGGTTTCTATGGCCAGCGCCCGCAACGCAGAGAGGCCACCGATGCGGAGAATGCGCCGCGCAGTCAATAAGTGACAGTGATCGTCCATTGCTGCTGCGCTGCTTTGTCTGGGTCACTCGGCGCGGGCTGCGACTCGAGCAGCGCAGCAGCGCGACAGTCCCTCTATTTGCTTATGTCCACCGTGGGCGTGTTCGTACGTGCCCCGCATCAGCTTCTCTGCGTCGCTTAGCCGGGGACGCGGCATAGTAACTCGCCTATTATCCTCGCCGCACAAACGGCACACGGCCGCGAGTTTTTCGACTACCCAAAATCGATTGGGATGCGGTCTACACGACTCATCGAAAAACATTTTGACCCCATATCCCCTTCGGACTGGTACGACCGCTATCCTCTCTCGCCGCGCATCAGGGCACGGCGCTGCGGAACCGATGGCATCGGATAGTAATTATAGTTGGATGGATTATAGGCGCTGAATGGATGATGGCTTGGAAAGATACTGTATGGATTACAGAAGTTGCATGGTGGGTTATAGAGGGGAATGGGATTAGAGAGGTATGGATTATAATTATCAGCCCTAGCCGAAACCGGATACAAGGCAACGAAAACCAATAAACCCTTCCAAGAAGCAACCCTCATCTTGTGCTCCATCGCTATCCCCTTCAACTACCCATGGCCTCGATCACCGCCAGATGTCGGCGCCTTCTGGCATTCGTCGGCAAAGGAAGGCAACATTCGATCGCGGCGGCTCAGTTACAGCCAAGGGCGCGGCGGCTCGAACAGCGCCGCAGGATTGGCGGGTACGGTCACGAATGAGATCTCGACGAGTTCCTGTTCCTGGTAGTCGATACCGGACAGGCAATCTCCGGCCCCGCGCTTCCGCGAATTCACCCGCTGCGCCGTAGCCCTTCGCAGGAAGAAACCGGATCGTCGCGGCAAGGCGCCGGCTGCCGGGATTGATGGCGACCGCCTTCCCGATCGGCAACACGGCGGGCTGGCGCGCCCAAAGGACGACCGGTTTTTCAGCTGGGTCAAGCCTGTCCCGGTCACGGTCTAGCACGTAGACATTGCGCGGTTTCCGGCCGGCGCCTGGCCGCCGGACTCTGCAGCCTTTGACTTTTACCGCAGCCACCGCTTCCCCATCAGAAATAGCACCGAATCATATGGTTATTGCTTCGCAATCAACGGCACCGGAGATACGAGGCGAACGCCACCAACCGCTCGGCACAAGAACGCGCCGCCATCGCGGCGGAGTGCGGGTCCATATCAGCCACGCATCGCGCCCCTACCGCCTTCCACTCGGCACCGATGGCGCCCGGCGGCATGTTAACACGTTGCGGGCAGGCTAGAACCAGCGAAGGTGGGCTGCTCCGATGAATGTCCCAGAAACGCTCCTGCCCGCATAGGAACGGAATACGCTCAATCGCTACGACCGCGTGCGAAGCGGCCTCCAATCCATGCCCGATGAACTCTTCGTATGGCGCATTGAAGATGAGTGTCGTGCGTGGGCGCCAATCGGTCCGGAAGTCGACACCGGTCCTCGCCGAATCCCCGATCGATAAGATCGCTACGATGGCTTCATGGCCGGCCGCGAGGGCGGCGACGACAATGCGACCCTCGCCGCAAGTCGGATCGTGGATCGGTCCCGTAAACTGTATCTGAGCGAACAGCTGCTCACTGGCCCATCGGTTCTCGGTATACCAATCATCGCTTGGCGCGCTCCTTTTTAACCTCGGCGCACTTCTTGCCAGCTTACATGTTCATTTGCGATACCGCTTCTCGGCCCACCCCTCGAAACTGAGCGGCACACCAAGATCGACCGCCCATTGCGGCGGTTCCGACATGATCTCCTCCATAATCGGCCTAGTGATCTGCGGATGCTCGACGACAATCTCGTCATGCACCGTAAAGATCACTGGGAAGCCACGTTCCTCGAGCCGAATTATTGCATTTACCAGTAACTCGCGGGCGATCCCCTGCACAACGTTCTCGCGGAGGCCGGTCCCAGGCGACGGCGTTGCGCCAGTGGTGATCTTCAATGCCCTCATACATAATGGAGGCGCGGGTGCCCGCGGGGCCCACTTCAGCGGTCGCTCTTGTCGTCCGACGATGAAAGAATGCTATCGCCAAATGATTACCGCCTTGCCGTCTATCGCGCGCACCGGCAAGCCAAACTCGGTGATCATATTGCGCAGCGAATCGGGACCCGGTGAGAATAATCGTACAATTCGGCGACACCCGCTTCCTACATGACCGGCGCCTTGTCGAATTGCCAAGTGATAACTTTGCCGCCGAGCCGATCGCTGGCTTCAAAGATCGCGACGTCACACTGCCGCGACGCGCTCTTCTCCAGAGAAACGCAGTCATCGGTCCACCCAGCCCGCCGCTGATTATGGCGACCCACGACTTGCGCCGTTCCGATACCTTTGGGTTTAGGGCGGTGCTTTCAGCGTCCCCCACGAGGGTCGGCGGGGCGTTGGCGAAGGCAAGCCGGCCAGCGTTAAATTAGATCATGGAATAGGTCGCGATGAGAAACCGTCGACTGGGCACGCACCATTATATTTTTGTTAATGCCGCGACCGTTCGCTGGCGCGGTTCAGCCCGCCGGCGACCCGGGCCGGCTCAGGCAGGCGCGTGGGCTGCAGCTTCCCCACGATCTCGCCACGATGCTGTATTGAGCATCATTCCGCTGATCCTTCCGATCACGTCAGTGCGTCTTACGCAACCTCCAGGTTTTGTACCGTCAGCGCGATGGGACCTCCGGCACGACAATCGTGCTCTCACCGATATTGCTGCCAGACCGACAAGGCCGGTATCCTCTCCCGCAATGTGCCAGATCCTGCCCGGGAAGGAGATCCCACTATGCCGCGTTTGAAGTTTGGTGCCTTTCTTGCTCCGCATCATCCGGTCGGCGAGAATCCGATGTTACAGTTCCGCCGCGACCTCAATCTCGTGGAACATCTCGACCGCCTCGGATACGATGAATTCTGGTGCGGCGAGCACCACTCGAGCGGCTGGGAAATGATTAGCTCACCCGAAATGTTCTTGGCCGCGGCGGCCGAGCGCTCACAACGCATCAGGCTCGCCACCGGTGTCATCTCGCTGCCTTACCACCACCCGTTCAATGTCGCGCAACGCATGGTGCAGCTCGATTGGATGAGCGGCGGGCGCGCGATCTTCGGGTCAGGACCCGGCGCGCTCGCGTCTGACGCGCATACTCTCGGGATCGATCCTATGGTGCAGCGGGACCGGCAGGACGAGGCAATCGCTGTCATCAAGCGCCTGTTCAAAGGGGAGCGGGTGACTGCGAAAAGCGACTGGTTCACGATGCAGGATGCGGCTCTGCAGCTGCTGCCTCTGCAAGAGGACATGCCGTTTGCCGTCGCCTCGCAGATCAGTCCATCGGGCATGACGCTCGCCGGGAAACATGGGATCGGGGTCATCTCGATCGGCTCTCTGTCCAGCGAAGGACTCAATGCGCTGCGGACCCAGTGGAACTTCGCCGAGACCGCCGCCGCCAAACACGGCGAGACGGCTGATCGCAAGAACTGGCGCGTTCTTTTAAGCTGGCACATCGCCGAGAGCCGCGACAAGGCGATCGCTGAAGCCCGCAACGGCCTCTTACGGCATCACAATGACTACATCGTCGGCACCTTGCAGCGGCCTGGCGCCAAACCTTTCCGAGACCCAGACGACGCAATCGAAAGAACCGCGTTTTCGGGCGACGCGGCAGCGACGATCGGAACCCCGGACGATCTGGTCGAACGTATCAAATCCGTCCTTGAGATCAGTGGCGGCTTCGGTACCCTCATCGGCTTTGTTCACGACTGGGCTAACCCGGAAAATACGGCGCGCAGCTGGGACATGGTGGCGCGTTATGTCGTGCCGGAGATCAACGGCTATCTCGCTGGCTTGCGGCAATCACAGGACTTCGTGGCGACCAACCGCGGCGTCTTTGAGCGTGCCAAAGAGGCAATCATGGCAAAAATTACGGAAAACGAAGCCGCCGCAGCCGCACTCGCGGTTACGCGCGGGTCGCGGCTTGGCGACGTATCAGCGAGCAATGTGCCCGATCTCGACAAGGTCCGCGAGCGGCCTGCCACCCGCTGATGGAGGCCGTCCGTCGTCGCGAGAGCGCCACGCGGCAATCTTGGCAAAAAATTTACACTAATACCCCAATATGGCGTTGACTTCCTGCAAAAGCCGGCCACCAGTCCGGAGGCTCCGGATGTTCGCCGCGATCTCTGTCACCAGTTGACTAACGGTCGGCCGCCGCGCCACGTGCGGCATCACGGTAACTTTCGGATGCAGCCACAGGCGGCTTTCCGGCGGTAGCGGTTCGGGCGACAGCGCATCCAGAGCGGCGTAGGAGAGCTGTCCCGAATCGAGTGCGGCAATCAGATCCGCTTCGACCACATGCTTGCCGCGCCCGACATTCACGAGCATCGCGCCTCTTGGCATCATCGCGAAGGTGCGGGCGCAGAATATGCCCTCCGTTTCCTTCGTGAGCGGCAACAGGCAGACCGCGATGTCGGTCTGCCCGAGAAACGCCTCGAGCTGACCGCACCCGTGAAAAATCGGAAGCTCGGCAGTCTGCCTCGGTGTGCGGACCCAGGCCGATACCGGGAATCCGAGCGACTTCAGCACCAGCGCCGGTTCCTTCGCCATTAGTCCGAAGCCGAGAAACCCGACGCGCCTTTCCTCGGGGCGGATGATTCTGGTCCGGCGCCAATCGCGCCTGGCCTGCGCCGCCTGATATCCCGGCATGTCGCGATGCAGGCGAAGCACGTGCATCACGACGTATTCGGTCATCATCGGGTCGCCGCCTGGCGGTTCTACCTTTCCGACCGGGGCCTTCGGCCGCTTTGGGTGATTGATAAAAGACTCTACCCCAGCTGAGCGACTGAACATCGCTTTCAAATTCGGGAAGACGGGGAGAGCATCGAAATCGGGATGCATGAATGCGAGATATTCGACATCCGCCAACTCGCCCGCCTCCGGCCACATGCGAATTTCCAAATCGGGAATTTTATCCGCGAACGTGTTGCGCCATTCCTGCGCATTGCCGATCCGCCGGTGCAGATCAATGATGAGCAAAGCCATAACCCCTCCCGAGTCCTGAAAAAACCAATACACCTCGTCATTCCGGAGTGACACCTAGCATGCGCAAGGCCCAGCCGCCGAGGAACGCGAACCTTGAGCTGCCTTTACACGCTTCGTGGAATTGAAGCTGCGGGCGTTCCGCTGCCGAAACCCGTTCCTTCTGCTTCAACGTTGTCTTAGTCGCGGCTTGCGGGTGCGATGAGCGAACCTCGCACTGAAGCGGTTTTAGAACCTGAGCGTTACCTCGCGACCGTCATCCGACGCCTGTTTGACGGCATCGATCAGGCGGTGCAGATCGACCGCGGTCTCGAAGGTTGGCTGTCGGCTTTCGCCGCCCCGCATCGCCAGAGCAAATAGCGCGTACATCTGGCCGACATTGTTCGCTTCACCCGAGGGCGTACCGGACGTCGCGAACGTAAACCGCTCCGGCACCGGCATCGGCGAGAGTGTGTCGCCGGCCTTTGCCCCTTGCACTAACACCTCGCCCAATTGCGGCGAATCTTTGCCGGTTGCGACCAATGTCCCGCCGCGGCCGTAGATTTCCATGCGATAGCCGCTGCCGGCGAACGGAATCGCGCCGACGTGCACCGATCCGACGGCACCATTTGCCAGCTGGCCGCTGATCAACACGTTGTCGGGCGCGGTGACGTCCAGCAGTGTGTTGGTGCCGGTGTCGAGCCACTGCTTTGCCCGCGTCGCCACGAGCGCCGAGAGGCGGGAGAAGCCACCCGTGACAAAGCGCATCGCATCGATTGTATGGCCGCTGGCGATCGTCAGAGTATTGGCACCGAGGTCGGCATCACGCTGCCAAGTGCGGTGCGACGGCCGGGACAAAACACCCTCGCGCAGCAGGCTTATATGGATGGCCATCACCTCGCCGACAAAGCCGGCGCCTACCAGTTCCTTCAGGTATATCAGGGCAGGATTGACGCGGGCCTGCAGGCCAATCGCGGAGACGACCCCGTTGGCCTTAGCGAGAGCCGATAATTCTTCGGCCTCGGCTGTGGTCCGTCCAAGGGGCCACTCGCAATAGACGTGCTTGCCTGCTTCCAGCGCCGCCCTAGTCGGCCCATAATGCGAAGGCACACGCACGACAACAGCGACCGCGTCGACTTCCGGCGAAGCGACCAGCTTACGGTAGTCGTCGAAGGCCAACCGGGCGCCCCAAGCCTGACGCGCTGCCTCCGCGCTGTCGGCTCTGGTGGTGCAAACCGCCGTCAACTCCACGTCCAAACTCGCGCGCACGGCGGGCAGGTGGGAACGCGCCGACCAAGTACCACTGACGCTAGCGCCGATCAGGCCCAGTCGGATTCGATCCGCCATGTCAGGCTTTCGAGCCCCAGGCGATGGCATTGCGCAACAGCGTGATGAACGCGTCGCATTCCCACGAGCCTCGGAATGTGAGTGGCGTCGCGTCCCCTGGGTCGTCGGCCCGGGCTGCACGGATGCCGGGATTGTGGCAGTGACCGAGCGCGACGTAGGCGACACCACCCTCGCCTATGGAACGGGTATAGCCGAGTACGCGGGTCCTGCCATCGGACTGCAGCGAGGTGTCGGAGGCGTAGAGCGTTCCGAAAGCGGGCGAGGTGGCGCCCGGACCGTAATCCGCGGTGAGCAGGATCTGTGTGGAACCCGGATCCTGCAGCTCGATAAAATATGGCTCGTCCTCGACATAGAACGACCTGCCGAGCCCGCGGGTGAGAGGATGATCGGCGGCGCTTACCTCTACGCGAATCCCGCAGATCGGGGGATGCGTCAAGAAGCAGCTTCCCAGAAGGGCGTGGTGTTCGGTCCTGACGGTGCGGCGCTGGCGCATGCCGTCCACCCGCTCGGCGCGGCCACCGCTGGTCCCGTGCAGGCCCAGCCAGCGGCCCCCTGCCTCCAGCCAACGTTCAATGGCCTGGCACTGCGCAGCGTCAGGGTACGGCCCCGCCACATAGGTGATCAGCAAACGACTGACGGGCAGCCAGTTTGCGACATCGGCGAAGTCGTTGGCGACCGAGGCCGGGACGTCCTGTTCGGCGAGCAACTGGAGCAGCCGAAGACGGGCATAGTCGTGATCGTGCCCGGCGCTGGAACCCGGCGGGAAACCGCCGGCTATGAGATGCGCACGGCCGGTTTTTATCTCGGGCATCGAACCCTCCCTCGCCCTTCGGCGTTGCCTGAAGCTCTGCGCCCAGTCTCTCACGTTGCGCCGGTTTTCGCCTACAAGGAAATGGCTCCTCGGCCACAATCGGCGCAGACGCAGCCGGCGCATGGCATTGCGCTACCGACCGAGCGACCAATCAGCTCAATACCGAACAGATCAGTCGGAATAGTCCCCGCTCATTGCTGAACTGCGTGCGTTCCCTCACCGCTTACCGCTCGTTCAGTCGACCACGCCAGCTGGGGGTGCCAAACGGGAAGAAGATCTCATTCATGGCCCTTCCCTCTATTGCGCCGCAATGGCAGTTGGCATTGCAAAACGCCGCTCCATCTCGCGGCGCGCCACTACCGCTTTGCTTTCCGGCATCGCGAAATCGATCCGCCGCACCATCTCGCCCGCTGTACTGTCGCAACGCGACGGGAGTTTGTGAGCGAGGCCGATGCTACCGCCCCCAGGCTTCGTTCGGCGGACTTGCTTGCCCCAGGCAGGGTAGCCGCCTTCCTCATCGAGCATCCTGCCTGCGCCCAACGCGCGCTTCGTGACCGCGCCGCCCCTGAAACCGAAGGGCCGGAGCGTACGCCTACGGTGCGGTCGCCCGCACCGACATGCCGAGCCGATCAGATGAAAAGCCTTATAGACGATGTGCCTGCCGACGGCAATCACTCCGCACGCATGCGCAATACCCGCCGGCGGACTACCGCTCGCCTCGAAACGACGTTTACACCGGATAGACTCAGGCCTCGCTGCTGCGAGGAACGCCGTGGGCACTCTATGCGGGCCGCATCCCGACCGATCGGGCCAAGTCGATATCGGGATCGGTGACCTGCCCGTGCAGCGCGGGCATTGTCGGCACCTGGTTCAGAAACATCGAGCCGAGCTTTGCCAGCCCCGCTCAGCTACATCCGCACCGGTCTCCCGGAGGCGGCGCGCTTCTGCGGCACCCGATAAATGCTCATCACCTGGGCGGCTATTCGGCCGCGCGCCGGTTGCGGACCGCCCGCATAATCGAGCAGTCCGCCACCGGCTCGATTGGCGTGAAGTCGCGATGTGCGAACCATCCATGCCGTCGGCTCGCGGATGCAGTTCGCGAGGTTTGCTCCCGCGCCCAGCCCGTTGACTTGACAGCACACTGGTCTGGACGATGCGCCGCGGATAGGGTGTAGGGTTCGGTGCGGACGCGTAGGCCAGATTGCCGTGAAATGGTAACAGCGAGCCCCGTTCTCCGGTCGGCGCGACAACGCCGCCCGGGCCTAGGCCTCCTCCTGCATAGATCCGCCCGGATGGTCGCATTCGACCGCAACTCCTTCTTTTGAGAAGCCGCCGGGCTTTCGAGAAGCCGCCGGCAAAAAAACCATCCGTGTTGGGCAAACGCTCGAGGTCCTGTGCGATAAGCCGCAAGGCGAGGTTCTCCCCGATGGGTGATTTGCTTAGGGCGAGCGTTTCTTCGCGGAAGTGGTGGCTGGTGCCGGGCTTAATTAGCCTCGGCAATCGCCTCGACCAAGCGCTCGCGGGCGCGGTCGACCGGCGAGACGGATAGGCTCGAGTTTCGAGCGAAACCCCGTTCGGGAAAACCTTTCGAGCTGAGAGGGAGCGAGGCGATGGCGGCGATAGGGGCGAAACGGTTAGCAGTGATCGGCGCGGGCATGGTCGGCGTGTGTGCGGCGAGCTGGCTACAGCGCGACGGTCACAGCGTCTTTCTCATCGAAGCCTCCGCGCCCGGCCGCGGCGCGTCCCTTGGCAATGCCGGCTGCTTCAACGGATCCTCTGTGACGCCGGTCGCAATGCCGGGCGTGATCCGTAATGTGCCGCGCTGGCTGTTTGACCCGCTCGGCCCTTTGTCGTTGCGCTGGAGTTACCTCCCGGCAATCGCGCCCTGGCTTCTGCGTTTTGCGCGCGCCGGCACGCCGGAAAAGGTGCGCGCCCAGGCGCGGGCGCTGCGCCCGCTCGTCGGCCCGAGCCTGGAGGCACTGAAGCCGCTGGTCAGCGCGGCCGGCGCCGAGCATCTCGTACACCGGCTCGGTCATCTCTACGTCTACCGCTCCGCGGCCGGGCCCGAAAAGGACCGGCTCGCCTGGGATCTGCGTCGTGAAAACGGCGTCCAGGTTGAGGAGTTCGACGCCGATGAGCTACGCCAGCTCGAGCCCGCTCTGTCGCGCGATTTTGTGCGCGGTCTGCTGGTGCGCGAAAACGGGCATACCTCGGACCCGCTGGCACTGGTCGAGCGCCTGGTCGAGCATTTCCTTCGCTCGGGCGGCGAATTGGTGCACGCCGAGGCCCGCGGCTTCCGCCTCGAAAGCCGCCGGCTCGCGGCGATTGACACAAGCGCCGGCGAGCTCCCCGCCGACGCCGCGATCGTCTGTGGCGGAGCGTATTCAAAGCCACTCGCCGCAGTGCTCGGCGATAAAGTGCCGCTCGAAACCGAGCGCGGCTATCACCTGATGGTCCGCGATCCCGAAGTGATGCCGCACATCCCAACCGCCGACGCTGACGGCAAATTCGTCGCGACGCCGATGGATACGGGGCTCCGCTTTGCCGGCACGGTCGAGCTCGCCGGACTTGCGGCTCCGCCCGACTGGCGGCGTGCCCGCATCCTTCTCGAGCTGGGTCGCAGAATGCTGCCCGGACTTGCCGCTTCCTACCCTCAAGAGCGGATCTCGGTCTGGATGGGCCATCGGCCGAGCCTGCCCGATTCGCTCCCGGTGATCGGGCCCTCGCGCGCCACACCGGACGTCATCTATGCTTTCGGCCATGGGCATGTCGGCATGACCGCGGCGCCGATGACCGGCAAACTGGTCACAGATCTCGTTGCCGGCCGTCGACCTGCAATCGACATCGCCCCTTTCACGGCTCGCCGGTTCGCGTAGCAATTCCCTCGTTTCGCGTATCGACGGGAAACCGCGTGAACCGCATCAGGCGGTCTGAATTAATCTAATTCAAATTACTGCAGCCCGGCAGTCCGGACGAATATGGGAGGGCCTCAGGATGCGCCCAGCTTATCACGTAACGGCATTGTGCTTGGCCGGTTTGACGCTGTTGACGACCGGCTTCGTTCTCGGGCAGCCGAGCGCTCCGACGGATTATCAGTCGGTCACGGAAGACGTGCTCGCCACGATCGATCTCGCCCACGAGACAGACAGCCTCGCAAGTCGCGAGCTGCGCCTCAGCCGCGCGAGCATAGCGCCGGGCGGCCATATCGGATTGCACAGTCATCGCGGTGATCCGACGATCGTCTACGTTCTCTCCGGGGTTCTAACCAATCACCATGACGACGGAACGACGCAGGAATTTCATTCGGGCGAGGTTTTCACCGAATTTGGCCCGCGCGCCCATTGGATCGAAAACCGGGGCGCGGGGCCGGTGATCTACATCGCCGCCAATATCCA
>JAFMSA010000723.1 GCA_017353855.1 Alphaproteobacteria bacterium | reverse complement strand
GGAACGCCTTCACTTCGCGTAGCGCGGGTCAGCGCCACCTCGGGGGCGCCAAGCGCCTGAGCAAAATCATGCGCCGCGATCCCGATGGCGCGTTCCGGCAAGCCGAGGCCGAATTCCCGGCGCATCTGCCGCGACATCCAGGGGTCGCGTTCGGCCGAGCCGGGCCAGCTGCCCTCGTTCAACCCACCGAGAACGAGCAGGTCGGCTTGCTGTAACCGTGCTTCGAGCAGGCCCCAAATCGCCAGCCGCGGATGGCGGCCAAAAACCGGACGGACGACCGTGCCGGTCGCGAGCGATTCGAACAGAGCCGGGTAGTGGCGACCAGGCAAGAGAGGAAAATCCCGGGCGGCGCCGATCAGCTCATGGCAAAAGCGCGCCGCCACCTCGCCCGCCGTGTCGGACCACAGACGTTCGCAGCCGGACTGCGTCGCGGTGGCAGCGAGCCGCTCTGCCGCCTCGACGTGAGATGCGGCGAGGCGAGAGAGTGAAACCGCATCCGCCGCGAGCAATTCCGGCAACGCGCCGAGGCAGCGCTCGAGCCGGTCGGCAAATTGGCGCAGGGTCAGGTTCGCCCCGCCGAGAGCGGCCGCCAGGCCGGCGAAGCCCGGACCGGGGCGGGGCCCGAGGATCGCCAGTTCGAGCTGCCGGGCGAGATCGCGAAACGCCGGAGGGCTGAGCCCGCCGCCGGCAAGGGGATGCTTCAGCGCGGCAAGCAGTGGCACCGGCGCCAAGCTGCTGGAGGCCATATCGAGCACGAGCCGCAAAAAGACGCCGGGCGGTGTCCGGTTCAGCGGCAGACCGGCCGAGTCATCGATGTCGATCCCCCAGCGGTGGAGCTCGGCCGCTACCCGGCGGGCAAGCTCGCGATCGGGCGTGATCAGGGCGGCGGTGGCTCCCGGTGTTTCAAGCTTGCGGCGAAGCAGCAGCGCGACCGTCACCGCCTCCTGCTGGGCACTGGCACAATCGAATCGGGTCAGCCCGTCGAGAGCATCGGCCCGCTGCGCGGGCAGGCGGCGCCATGCGTCCGTACTCGTCGCCGGTCGCAGGGCCTCGGCGACGAGCCGGATCCGACCTCCGCGGACACACTCGCCGGGTCCTCGGCCGTCGGCATCCTCTCCCGCGCTGCGGGGGGCGATGCGCGCAAATAGCGGCAGATCCGAGAGTTCCTGCCATTCATCAGAAGGCTGAACCGGGGCCGGCGGCCAGTGGCGAACCTCCGCCGGAGCGAGATCGAGCGCCTTCAGCAGCCCGGCCATCAGATATTGCGGATGCGACGCGTCCTCTTCGATCGCCCGCCACTCGGCGTCGTCGCGGGTGCGGTCGAGGCCGGGCAGGATGACGAGGCCGTGTTCGAGCTCCGCGACGACCGAAAGGAGCTTGATCAGTGCCGGGATGCCCCCGACCAGTCCCGCCGCGATGACGGGGGCGCGAGGAGGAGAGTGGCGCCAGTCGGCCGCCTGTTGCTCCAGCAACCGCTTGCGCCGCTCGGCCGGGTCGAGCGCCCCTTCGGCAGCAAGCACTCTAGGCCAGTACTGCGGCAGGATTTCGAGGAAACGCCGAACGATTTGCCAGTGCTCAGCGAGTTCCGGCGGGACCAGGTCGCGGAGCGCTTCGAAGCTGACCCCTTCCGTTGCGACGCGGTCGAGCAATCCCGCCAGATGCTCGGCTAGCGCTGCTGCCTGCCCAGGCAGCAGCGGATCATCTCCGCGGCGCTCTCCCCATCGCAACACGAGTTGGGTGAGTAAGAGGCGGCGACGCAGCTCGGAGATTGCCGGGAGGACCGCCAGCGATGGCTCGTCCGCCGCCACGTCGACCGGCGACAGCTCTCCCCCGTCAAGATCTCCGATCGCCCGCATCCGGGGCAGCAGCAGCGCCGTGCCCGGCGTCGCCGTGTGCAGGAAGGCCTCGCGCAGCGAGCGCACCGCGCGCCGGGTCGGCAGCAGGACGGTGATCCGCGGCAGCAGCAGCGGGTCTGCCCCCGACATCGTGACCAGCCCGTGAGCCAGCGTTGCGAGAAACGGGCGGTCAGGCGAAATCGTATACAGCTTTCGCCGCACTCGCTTCCTTCCGGATGTCCTTATGGCTGGATTTGTCGTGCTGACAGCCCTACACGCGTCGCGGCCAATTCCTGCGGAGTGCCGATGTGATACCACTCCCCGTCATGCACAATCGCGCGGAGGCGGCCGGCCTTCTCGGCCCGGTCGAACAGGCGCACCATCGAGAATCTGCACTCCCGCACGTCGTCGAACAGCCGGCGATGCAGCAGTCGAATCCCGGCGAAGAGGTAAGGAGCCACCTCGTGCTCGCCGCGCCGATGCGGTCGTCCGGACGGGTCCAGAAAGTAATCGCCGGCGCCCTTGTATCCGCCGGCGGCGGCTGTTCTTTGCAGCAACAAAACAGCATCCATCTGATCGGGATCGAAGACGGCGGCGAGGCGGAGCAGAGCCTGGTCCTTATTGTCCATCCAGAGGATGTCGCCGTTAACGACGAAAAATGCCGGATCGAGGAGTGGCAAGGCCCGTTTGACGGCCCCGCCGGTATCGAGCAGCTCGGCTTCGTGCGAAATCTCGATCCGAGGGCGGCTGCGTCGGGCGAGCTGAGCGACGAGCATCGCCGCCTTGTAATGGATATTGACAACGACGCGCTCCACCCCGGCCAAAACCAGGCGGTCGATCGCATGATCGAGCAAAGTACGGCCGTTCAACTCGACAAGCGGTTTCGGAACCGTCTCAGTCACCGGTCGCAGCCGTGTCCCGAGCCCCGCTG
>JAFMSA010000151.1 GCA_017353855.1 Alphaproteobacteria bacterium | reverse complement strand
TCTTCGGACCTGCCGGCACCGGCGGGGCTGGACGCGCTGCGGACACTGACGCCAGCGGATTTTGACCTGGTGCGGCCCCGAGCCGCCCTGTGGCGTGATAGGCCGGCGCGCGAGGCGCTGGCGCATCTGCTGGCCGCTGAATGGAGAGAACGCGTCAGCGGGCGGGGCCCAGTGGGGTTCGACGCAGCCGGGCACCGAAAATGATTGCGGCACCGCGAAGGCTCGGGCAACAAGGCGGCATGCGCTACGGCCCGGCCGAAAACCTGCTTCGTCTTGCGCGCCACCTGGCGGCGACACGCACCGGCCTGACGCTTGACGAAATGGCGACCGAACTCGGGGTGGGCCGCCGGACGGCGGAGCGCATGCGCGACACCTTGCAGGCCATGTTCCCCGAGCTGGACTACCAGGAGGACAATGCGCGGTTGCGGCGCTGGCGGCTGCCTGGCAGCGCCCTGGTGGGCGTCGTGGAGCCACCGGTCGAGGTGGTAGCCGCGATCGAGACGGCGGCGCGCGAGTGTGAGGGACACGGCGAGACCGACCGCGCCACACTGCTGCGGCAGGCCGCGACGACGCTGCGCGCAGTCATGCGACCCGACGCGCTGCGGCGGGCTGAGACCGACATTGCCGCGCTGATGGAGGCCGAGGGCATCGCAATGCGCCCCGGTCCGCGACCGGTGATTGCGCCGGGGGTGCTGCCGACGCTGCGGCGTGCAATCCTCGGCATGCAGCTCGTCGTGGTGCGGTACGCCGGAGCCGAGACCGAGGAACCGGCGACACGCATTCTTTGTCCGTACGGCATCCTCTATGGCGGGCGGGGTTGGCTGGCCGCGCACGTCGAGGGGTTGCCGGAAATGCGGCTGTGGCGGCTTGACCGTATCGCGTCCGCTGATCTGCTCGACCGCGGCTTTCAGCGGCGGGAGGACTTCAACCTCTCGGACTATGCCGCGCGGTCCTTCGGCGTATTCCAGGAAGAGCCGATTGACGTGGTACTGCGGTTCACGCCGGAGGCGGCAGATGATGCGGAACGATGGCAGTTCCACCCGACGCAGAACACGAAACGTGAGATTGATGGTTCGTTGACGGTCCGCTTTCGTGCCGGCGGCATGCAGGAGATGTGCAACTATCTGTTCACATGGGGAACCGCGATGACAGTTGTCGAGCCGAAGGCATTGCGTCTCTGCCTTGCCGAACTTGCCGATGCCGTCGCAGTGCATCACGGCGTGCGGCGTAAACAATCGCGTCCATAAGATCAAACATCGCAAATTTGACTGCACGGTTCGCGACGACCCGAAATCCATCCTGCTAAGGCACGTGCTCAGCCCTGTTCTGTCGTAAGCACTTTCTACATTTCCGCGCACAGATAAGGAGAACTGAGGTCGATCGCAATTGGCAGCGGGGAGCAGTCTGATCCTTTATGACGAGCGAAGGCTCGGGGATCATCCCGTTTGGGACTGGCGGTGTGCGGCTGCTGGATACACACCAACCCCTCAACGGCGCGCAAGTCTCACCAAGATGGCCCTGTCGGGCAGCGCTCGTGCCATAGAAAGGCCCGATATTGCTCCCCAACAGGAGCACGGCACCGCGGCCCGAATCCGATTGCCCCGGCACAGCACGCAGCGCTGATCGCACGGCTCGACAGCAACCCGACCAAAGCCGGAGGGGGCGGTTTACGACCGTGAGCTCGAAGCGATGTTGGTCGCCGCGGCTATCCCGTGGCCTTGATGTGACCGCGTGTCCCTGAGAGAGGGGCCGGTGCAAAACTACCGCTGGGATTTTTCGAACGGCCATCGATCGTTGCGGCGTGCCTGCTGTTTGAGCTTCTTAGTGCGATGGCGCTGATAGGCGGTGATTTGGGTGAACAGCGGGACTTTTCGGTCGAAGATCAGGTGGGTAACGGAGACGATGTGCGCCGTTTTGGTATTGGGCCCACCGATGTCCAACGCGCAGACTATTCCTCCTTCCTCGCCCGTGTAGAAGATTCCCACGACGTTGCATCTCGCCGGAATAGCCACGCCAGAATCCTGCGCGGACAGTGTCAGCATCAGGGATGCGGGAAGCCTAGTTTCGATGGGAAGGGACGCTCGCAACGCATCGACAAGGCGGCCGGTTTTTTCAGGATCGTCGATCATCCCTCAACCTCGAAGCCAGTTACGGAACCTACTAGCATTGTAGGATACGGTGAGCACCGGTGAGATCGTGTCGTTCCACTTATCATGGAAATCGTCACGGCTGGAGCAGCTCGTCGCGCTCCTCGTCGGTCAGGTCGAGCCGCGGCATGGCTGGAAACCTGAAACGAAGCTGAGCCGAGGGCGAATCGATCATCGGGGGCCTCCGCGCGAACGGGCCGGGGACATGCGGGAAGTAGACGCCGCATCGGTCGTAAACCGCCGGCGCCATACGATCCTGACTAACGGATTGGTCCTTGACGCGTCGTTCGCAAAAGCCAGAGCGAGAGCGTCTTTTCGGCGCCGTGGTGTTGCGCGAAATCACCATAGCTCACTATTCCGACGAAAACCTCACACCAATGTTGAATCACGAATCAGAGCTCTATAAAGGCGTGTACAAGCTTGACTAACTGGCGCGTAACTACATTTAGGGCCACCGAATCCTCCTGCGCATAAGCGGTTTCCCATCACCAGGATGTCGGGCAGTAGAGTCACCCGGGTCGGCGGCGGAGCCCTTTGCCCGCATAGGCGCGGGCTTTAAAACTCCGGCATGCCTCGACTATCGTACCGACGCAGCCCACCTCGCTGCGCCGGTAAGGAGACCAAGATGGACAAGTTCAGCTGCAATATGATCTCGGGTGAAGAGATTTTTTACGCCACGGTGATCGCCGAGGACGCCAGGCAGGCCAAGGAAATGGCCGCCACCGAAACAAAGAAGGGCAGGCCGCGCGAGTGGAGCGTTGCAGTCATCGAGAAGGGCGTGGCCGGGCCTGCCCGCTTCCTTGGCACCGGCGTGCAGGAGGCGTGAGCCGCCGCCGCAGTAATCTTCTCGACCTCCATGGTTTCTGGCCAGCCCAACCGTAGCGCAGCGGGACCTGATCAATCTCGTGGCGGGTTTCGTTCTGGCAATCCCAGTCCCGTCATCATTGCATTGTGAGGCATACGATTGTTAGAAGCCCCGTTTCCACCCTCATCTGGGCCCACGCCGCCGAGTGTTCCGAGGCTTGTTTGATGTCATTGTGGGCGATGGCTTGGCGGCAGCCTGTGCCGAGCTCGGCCAAGGTTTCGCTCACGCTGATTTCCAAAAATGGCGCGTCCCGCCTACTACATCCTGGTCGAGATCACGACCCATATATATCCGCGCTGAGGCTGGCTGGTCGCCGCGCATGTTGCCGAACGCCGGTCCGGCTGCAAGAGTGGAGCCGTGGCTGGTTGAATTCGCAGCGTTTTGCCGTCGGCTTGCGGGATCGACACACCAAATGGATCCTTCGAGATGCTGTACGTGGCGGTCCAAGGTCCTCGACGGGCTGCGTGTATGAAGAACTCAGCCAGCCTGTCATGGGGCATTGACAACAATCTCACCCCTAAACTCAGCGCCGCCGATCCGCTACAGATTGCGATGATCAAGAGATTGGCCGCCGGTACGGTAAATTTTGCACTGGCGCTCGGCCGTGGTGCGGTGTTGCCGGACTAACAACGCTCGCCGCCGCCGGGGTCGGGTTTTTCGGCTACGGCGACAGCCGGGTGCTGTTTGTGCTCGGCCTGCGCCACCTGGGAGCCGCGCGCACCGGCGCCTACTTCTCGACGGCTCTTTTCATTGGCGCAGCCCTTACATTGCCGCTGTTCGCCGAGACGCCAACCCTTATTTTCACCGGCGCGGCAGGCTTATGGGGATCGGCGTGTATCTGCATCTAGCCGAGGCGCATGACCACGAGCACTTGCACGAGTCGCTCGAGCTGCAACGAACACCGGGACCTGAACGACATGTTCACCAGCACGACCATACGGCAGCCGATCCAGCTGGAGAGCCCCATAGCCACTGGCATCGGCACCCGCGGGTTATGCACAAGCATCCGCATTACCCGGACCTGCATCACCGTCATGGGCACGCGTGAACGGGTGGAACGCCCTACCCGAGGAACCGTGGATGACTGAAATGGCGCAACGGCAGGAGGTGGCGCAGCCGGTTTCCCTCACCGCCTTGTTCACCGGGTTCCTGATCGTCTCAGTCTGCGGGGTCGGCGGCGGTAGCGGGCTTGTCTGGACGCGGCGCATCGCGGTCGAGACCCGCCGCTGGATCAGCGACCGGGAATTTGCCGACATCGTCAGCCTTTGCCAGTTCATGCCTGGACCAAACATTGTCGGGATCGCGGTCTGCGTCGGAGCGAATTTGCGGGGGGCGATCGGCAGCGTAGCAGCCCTGGCCGGCTTCCTCCTGATCCCGTGGTCGCTCGGCTTCGCTCTTGGCCTGCTATGCCTCGAATATACCCATCTGCCGGTCCTCAGAAACATCCTCGGTGGGATTGCCGCGGCGGCTGCCGGGATGCTGATAGCGACTGGCACAAGGCTGCTTCTGCCGCACCGGCGCCGCCCAGCAGCCTTACTGTTCGCGGGCCTCGCCTTTGCTCTGATCACGTTTGCGAAACTACCACTTCTCGTCGTCTTAGTCGGCTTGGTACCACTCGGCATTGTTATTGCCGGAATTGGAGCAGCGAAAACGCGATGACCTACCCGTCCGCTCCTCTTGCGCTGACCGCGCACCTTGCCCTCGTATCGTCGATCAGCTTTGGCGGCTTCCCGACCGTCCTGCCGGATGTCCGCAACTTCGTGGTGGGCACCCATGGGTGGATGTCCAATCAGGATTTCGCTGATGTTTTTGCCATCGCGCAGTCGATCCCCGGGCCGAACATGATCCTGATGATGAGTTTTGTTGGGTGGAAGGTGTGGGGGTTTCCGGGGGCTGTGGTAAGCGCCTTCGCCACTTTCGGCCCGCCTTCCGCGATGTACTTCGCTGCCTACCGGGTCTGGGACCGGTTCCGCGACGCCCCGTGGCAGTGCATCGTCCGCCATGGCCTGGTGCCGGTGGTCATGGGACTCGTAATCGCCGGCGGCGTCGTTATGGCGCGTGCGGCAGACACGAGCTGGCGAGCTGTTGCCGTCACGATCACCGCCGCCGGGGTCATGCTCTTAACGAGGCTCAATCCGATGTGGATGCTGCTCGCCGGCGCCGCGCTCGGCGGCTTCGGTTTGCTTTGATGAAGTCATTGTCGCCCCGGGCTTCCTTGGGCGGGCGCACCCTTCCTAATTTTGACCAGCAGCAATATGTCATATACGTCCCTGATGACACCGCCGATCAAGAGCGGCCAGCCGGTCACCGCCGGTCGGGTCTTGGGTGGGTTCGGTGACGACCTCGCAAACCGGCGTCTGGATCTCATTGGAGTCCGATTGCGTGTTGATGCCGTTGAAGTCCAGATCCATCGTCGGCTGGTCGGCGCAGTCGAAGTTCTGCAGGTAAGTGAATGTGACCAACCAGCCGTTGCCAAAGCCATTGGTCTGATTAGGGGCCAGTAGCGCCGAGCGTTGGCGTTGCCCGCGGTCAGCCCATCCATCTGCAAGCCAGAACGGTGGCCAGAGTTTCGACCTGGCCGAAGGACTATCATCAAGATTCCCTGCCGCGTAACCCCGATATCCTTACATCGTCGTCAACGATTTACCGAAGATCGAGAAGCGCTCGTTCCCCGAACTTTATCGCCCACCCCCGTGCTAGTGGCAGCGACACGGACCTGATTGGCGGCTCACTAGTCAGGCACGGCGCCTCTTTCGGGCTTCAAATCGAGCAGCGGCGTGCCGTCGACGCAGTCGAGCCCCCGCACTTGAAGCGTCATACCGTCGATTGCGATTAACTGCACAATCGAGGAAGCGATCGGGTTCGGGCGCACTGGTGATCGCAGAGCAAAGGTGCCGGTGGTCAGCATCGAGCTGAATGGCGTCTGCAATACCAGATCGCGCCGCGCATGATGCATCCAATAGAGGACCTGAATGTGCTTGTAAGCGGCGAGATCGGCCAATGCTTCCCGCCAACGCTCGTCAACGACGATTGAGCAGATCGGACCATCAGGGCTGCCGCGCTTCGGACACTCCTTGCGGGTGCGCCAAGGGGTATAGATCGTGCCGATGAAATAGATGCCGGCGTCGCTATGCGCAGGCAGCGTCACCGCGATTTCGCCTTGACGGAGTTGGGTTTCGGATTCTGACATCGCGATAGGATGACAGGAAAGAGCATCCCGCGTCTAGCGACAACAGATGATGACACTACGCCGTCCGTCGTCTCTTACGTTCACAACGCGGCGGTGATCGCCTTAATGGGAAAATCTCGGTATAGTTGTGGAACACCTCTTCCTCCATCTCGCGGCCCCAGCCGGACTGCTTGTATCCGCCAAACGGCAATGAGGCGTCGAAACGTTGTGACGATTGATCAACACTGTCCTGGACCGGATGCGGCTGGCTGTATAGGGCAGGTACTAGTGCAGGGTTTCGCCGTAAATCGGAAAGCCGCGTGACGTGGCGATCGCGGCGACCCCCGCTCGCTGCAGACACGCGCACCACGCCACCCCTTCGACGTTTCTTGGCAAAGCGGATGACCCGATTGGACGACAAGTCCTCCGAGAGCGTGCTGTGCACCTCAGCCATCTTCTCGAAGGCGCGGTCCTCGCGGATCTGCTTTTCATGCACGTGCATGACGATGTCGTTGTCTTCGGCATGGATCGCCGCAATCCCGACGGCCTTGGCTACAACTCGTAAAACCTCCAGATGTTGCCAAACTCGATCATGCTTCCCCGGCGTTCGGCCGGATAATCGTCGTGAATATCTTGATCGAGGCGTAGCCCGCCCGGATCGCCTCGCGAAACGCGTCGGGATGTGCCAAGGGCGGCTTGCCGCGCACCAGCAGGTGCAAGCCATAATCGCAATAACAAGAGTTGACCCGGTCCTTGCGGGGCGCCTCGATTGATTGCTGCAGCGCGATCTCCGGAGGACAATCGACGAAATCGAGGAGCGTCGTCGTGCCGCCGAAAAGTGCGGCTCGGTTCACCCGATCGAGCGGCGCGCTCAGCAGATCCTCGTTCCGACCGCGAAACGGGGGATCGGCGACAGGCATAGAATAGCCTCAAAGGTATCTTCCTTAATCTCGGCAGCGACGGGCCGCTTTCGAATTCGACACCGGCCGTTCAGCCTTGGGCCTGGGAGCGGATCGTCATGCCCCAAAACTGTGGGAGTGCCGTTGTGTCGTGATGGCTCGGCCCAGTTCTTTACCAGCTCGCCCCTGGACAGCGCTTTCAACCGAAGGATGATCGTTCGGGCCCGTGGAGTGCGGTCAGGGATGTCGGAGGTTGGCTGAGAAATCTCGACCCCGGACAGTAACGAGGCGCTCTTTCGAGCGAGTGAAATCGGCGGCGATATCGTACCAGAGCCAACCCAGAGCTAACGGAGGCGATCTCGAGAAGCTCGGCGAGCGGCTTCGACACCGCAAGCGCCTCAGAGTCATCTCCGGTTTGACCGCCGCCGAGACATTGGCGGCGCCCTCCGCATCGACTGGTGCGAAGCCGCAAGGCGCCGCCGAGCGGCGGCAACTGACGGTGATGTTCTGCGATCTCGTCGGCTCGACAGCTTGTCGACGCGCTTCGTGCCCGTGGAATTGCGCGAGGAGATTCGCGTTTAGGTAGCAGAGCGCGGGCCAGATTCATGGGCGATGGGGTGCTGGCCTATTTCGACTCTCCGCGGGCCGCATTAGGACGACACCGAGCGAGCGGGTGCGGGCCGGACTGGAAATAGCCGTGGCGGTGGCGAGCCTGGAAACCCGTGGAACGGGACCGCTCGCCGTCCCCATTGGCATCGCCACCGGGCTTGTCGCATCGGTGATCTGGTCGGCGAGGGCTCGCCGCCGGAACCGGTGGTAGTTGGTGAGACCCCCAACCTCACGGCCCGCCTGCAGGCTTTGTGGAACCCGGGCAGATCGTCCTCGCCGGCGTCACCCACCGCTTCGTCGGCGGCCAGTTCCGACTGCGCGACCTCGGCCGGCAGCCGGTCAAGAGCTTTGTCGAAGCGCCACGCCGCCGGCTGACCGACTTAGTCGGGCTAGCGACGGAGGTTCAGTTGTTGTGCGGGACGCATCGGAAAGCATGCTTAAGAATGCTTCCGCCGGCAGAAGCGACTGGGGGATTGGCCTTCGGCGCCCCGGAGGATCTCCCGGCGGGCGTGCGACCCGTGCTATTGCCGAAGCCTCCGGGTTGATCAGGATTATACGATATCCAGCCGCGAGAGCGCGGTTGCCGAGGCCTTCGAAATCCGAGGCCGGCCATCCGAGTGACATGTATCAGGCCAGCTTCGCCT
>JAFMSA010000150.1 GCA_017353855.1 Alphaproteobacteria bacterium | reverse complement strand
GCTCGACACCGAGCAGCGCCGCAACTGGAACCACCCGGGTCCGAGAAGGACGGGCGGGCGGTGCCGGGCGGGCGCGGGCCGACGCCGCGTAGAACGTGAACACCTGCCGGGTCGAGAGCACCTTTCGCGCGCAGGCCACAGGCCCACGCGATCCGCTAAGCGTCCTCAATCCTCCAATACGCGGACCGGTGATACACTCACGCCCCTGCACGCAGGCTGAGCAGCTGCCTGGCATTGCGTTCTTGAAGCAGTCCAATCGTCGAACCGCAGCGCAGAAACGGATCCCTATGCGGGTCGTAGCGTGCTGTGGCGAGTAGCTCCGTTGTGAAGCCGGTCTGACGGGCCGGCAAGACCTCGTTCGTGATCAATCGGCCGAAGGCCCTGTCTCGGGGTTTTCGCGAGCCGAGGATCAGATAGTACATACGGGCCGCCCTCGTTGATATTCGCCGGCGAGCGTCCTGCATTTTTTGCGAACGGAACAGTCGGTTCCGATCTTCGGTCGTATCCTCAGCGGAGCGGGCCGGCGGAGCGGTTTCGAGAGGCGTGCGCGAACCGCGTCGAAAGCAGGTGCATTGGTCCATGTGACCCACCCCTTGATTCTCAACCTCAAACGACATTGCCGATCAAGGACATATATTCGGTCGAAGGCTCAGATCAGCGCGCGACGTCACCCCAGGCCAGGTAGCGGCGGCGCGTTTGCCGCTCCTTCCCCTCCGCCGCCATCCGGTCCGCCTGCGCCTCGACCAGATCGAGCACCGGGTCGCTGCCGACATTGACGAGGCCATGCGCCCCGAGCAGTGTTTCAATCTCTTCGCGCGGCCGCCCGCCGAGAAACGGCAATTGATCGGCGATCGTTGCGTATTCCGCGCTTGTGCGGGCGTTTTCTCGCGTGTGGACGAGACAGCCGGGATTAAACTGGCCGTCGATAACGGCGAGGCGACCACCAGGCCGCAACACCCGAGTCCACTCCTCTATCGCCGCGTCGGGATGCGGCAGGGTCCACAGCACATGCCTGCTGACGACGAGGTCGAAGCTCCCGGCGGTGAAGGGCAGATGTTCGGCGTCGGCCTCGTCGAAGCGAACCGCGACGCCGCGCTCCGCCGCCTTGCGTCGCGCCTCTGCCAGCATCGCCGGCGCAAGATCGATTCCTATGACGCGATGCCCGCGAGCCGCAAGCTCAAAGCTGAGAAAGCCGGTGCCGCAGCCGGCGTCGAGCGCATCGAGTGCGCTGCGCCCCGACAGGATCAGGTCGAGGATTCGGTCCCACGCGACACGCTCCGCCGCGGTTCGGATGCTGTGCCCGAAATCCTCATCGAAATGCGCTGCGCGTCTGCCCCAATGGGCGGCGACCTGTTGCTTGACCGGATCGGCATGACCCGCGGTCATCTCGTATCTCCATGGTTAACAGAAGCCAACGACGGACGCGAGCGCTTCCAATTGTTCCGTGTACCCGGCTACCGGGTTGAGAAGCAAATGGTTCGCGCCGGCGGCGACGAGCTCTTCCAGCCGCTCGCTCACCTGCGCGGGGGTGCCGTGGATGCCCGAGGCATCGGTCCCCTCGGGGTTGCGGTAAACGACAGTGAACCAGCGGTGAAGCTCGGCGCGCGCAGTCTCGGGTCGTTCGTGCACCGACACGAATACCCGCTTGGAAATCGGGAAGCTGGCGGAAGCGCGCCCTGCCCTGTCGAGCGCTTCCCGCAGGATCGGCACTGAGCGTGCAAAGGCGGCGTTGCTCGACCCACCCGAGCCCATCCAGCCATCGGCGATGGCGGCGGTTCGGCGCAGCGCATCGGGGTGCCCGACACCCATCCAGATCGGGGGTCTCGGTTGCTGCACCGGCTTTGGTGCCATCGTGCCGGCCTTGAGCTGAAAAATGCGGCCGCGGTAGTCGACCTCCGGCTCGGTCCATAACGCCTTGATCAGCTCGACCCCTTCTCGGAAACGCCGCACGCGGCCCTCACGCGGCATCTGGAACTGCTCATAGTGGTGATCCCTCCCCAAGCCGACGCCCAGGATCGCGCGGCCATTGCTGACATAATCCAGACTGGCCCATTGGTGCGCGACATGGATTGGATCGTGGATCGGCAGAACGACTACGGAGGCGCCGAGTCGAATCGTCGTCGTGACTGCGGCTGCGTAGGTCAGCACGACGACCGGGTCGAAACAGAAAACGTGATCCAGCGTGTTTTCAGTGACCCACAGATCTCTGAACCCGAGGACCTCGGCGCGCTGTGCGATCCGGCGCACCGAGGCCACATCGATTGCGGCGGGCGAGCGATGCGGCAATGCCACCCCGAACGGAATTTTGTCTTTCAGAGTCATACAGCGCAGCTTTCCAGGCTGACGAAGGTCACCACAGTTTATCCGCCAGGCTCGCGGGAAACAGCCGGCATCGCGCGGCGTGACGGATGGAATCGTATTCCTAGGTGGCGACCTTCTCGATCAGTTCGATCTGCGCACCATCGGGAGCTTCGAGGAAGCAGACGCGGCGGCCGTTATTGGGCGGCAGCTCTTCGAGAATGCGCACACCACTCTCGCGCAGCCGGGCCATCGTGGCGGAATAGTCATCGGTGTCGAGCGCGATGTGCTCGATGCCGTAATGCTGCTCGTGGTCTTGCGTGGAGATCAGCGTCGTGATGTTGAGCGTCAGCCCGTGCAGGCTCACACGGTGGCCGCGACCGGGAATCTCGGCCACATAGGTGGCGCCAAGATTATCGATATAGAACTGCATGGTCTTTTGTGGGTCCCGGGTCTTCACATGCACGTGTTGTATCGTGAAGGACATTTGTCGTTTTCTCCTTGGTAACCGAGTTGTGTTCCCAGGAGCGTAGAGAGCTGGCGCCCTGCACCGCGCTGTGCGTGCTCATAGGAGACGCGCCCTGGCTGCTTGGGGTCACATGAGGGTATGCCGCCGGTGGCAAGAAAACGCCTATGGTGTTCTCCCTCGCGGAGCGAGGCCCAGAAGGGGTTCGAATTCTTCCAACGGCATTCTTGCCCGGCGTCGTATCACGGCACATCCTCACGATATCGCGTTGAGCGCTAAACGGCGAGCGCGATTTGCCGACCACCGAGATAGCGCGGGTGCCGGATTCAGGTCAAACCGTAGCTCCCGCTGCCCCGGAGGATGACCTATTAGCGATGTGAGCAGGTTCGGAGTTGTAAACCCGCGCACGGAGGGATTCTGGCCATTGAAGTCGTGCGGCGTGTGTGGTTGCCGCGTTGGCGCGTGCGTCGAGGGTAGTTGAATTCGCAGACGTATCGGGCAGCGCGATAGTTCTCAATCGGTCTCCGCAATGAAGATTGCGACGGCACCCCCTCACGGACGGGAGCGTCGTGGAACACCGCGCTACGCGACCTCATGAGGCTGGATGTTGGCCAATGTCGGCAGCCAGAACGCCGGCGGGGACCGCTCGGCCCGAACCCGTCGCATGACGGCTGGAACGGCTGAGTGCAAACAGAGACCGCGATCTCCAACGCGGCCGGGGCGATTTTGGTCCGCCGCAGGTCTTCCTCCACCCTTTGCGCCAAGTGGGCTGCGTCCAAGCGCAGCTTGGAGAAGAGGAACTGGCGCTCATTGCGGGCACCCTTGGGTGTTCAATGGGTTGCTTGATCACTGACAGCGGCGCGCCGCCGCAGCGGATCACGCAATAGGAGCGGCTCCAAATAACCGGGCTTTCGATAGAGGCGGTTGATCTCGGTCGCTAACTACAGACTGGTCCCGGTTTTGAGAGCGTTGACGAAATCGGACCGCTTACGTTTCGGCGGCAGGGTGGACAGCAGATGCACGTGGTCAGCCTCGCCATTCGCCTCGATGAGCCCTCCGTCCCATGCCGTGACTCGATCGTGCACACCGTCAGTCCGCAACCGCCGAGGCTCGCAATGGGCCGGGCTGCGGCCGCGGAGGTCTCGTGGACGGCGGCGCACGCTACAGCTCTTGCGGCGGCCGGCGATCGGGCCGCAGGTTCGCCATTCCGGTGCGGATGGAGCGGCCCGGTGGCTAAGAAAAACCGACGAGACCGGCGTCGTCGGCCCAGCGAGCTTCGAGTGATGGACTATCCTGGACGGCGCCGGGTGCAGGTATTGCTCCCGGGAATGGACCTCGGGCGTGAGGGCGCGATGCCGGCAATGCGGCGCTGACGATAATTTCTGACGTCGCGGCCCGAGCCTTGCTCCCCGGTCTGTTGATGTTTGCACTGCCCGGCCTGTTCGGCGGCCATTGACCGGGATCGTCCTCACTTGCCGTGACCAGACCCGATTGTTTGACCTGGGTGATCCTGAAGGCACAAGCGCACAAGCTGGCCGACGAGGTTTTGGGCCGCTCCGCCGTCGGCAGACCCGACATCACCTTCCATAGATAAGATTTCGTTCCTCGGCAGCGACTTTCGCGTGCATGGCTGCGCGTCGTCGACGGCTCGCGCTTCGCGCGCGTCCACCTTCTCCTCCGCGCCGGCGATCTCCCCGACGGATCTGAGACGTGTCTCGCGGGGGATTCAGAGCGGTTGACGCATCAATCGGGTATTCGGAGTCGGTGGACCTGAGGCCCGTGGAGCGCGCTCCCGCGGCCAGAGAGGCTCGGGTTGATCATAAAGTAAACATGAGCGCTCTGCGGCTTGGTGCCGGGTGGAACCCGGTGCCACGAGCCGTCGGGATGAAGGATCCAGCTCTGGGTGTCGTCATGAAGGTTTGCCTCCATAATCTGATCCAGAATTTGCTGGTGGACGGTCGGGTTCTCGATCGGAACCAGGGTCTCGACGCGCCCGTCGAGATTTCGCGGCATCCAGTCGGCGGACGAAATGAACACCGCGGCGTCCGGGGACGGCAAGCCGTGCCCGGAACCGAAACATACGATCCGCGCATGTTCGAGGAACCGCCCGACGATGCTCTTCACGGTGATGTTTTCGGAAATCCCTGGCACCCCGGGTCGCAGCGAGCACATGCCGCGAACCACAAGAGAGATCTTCACACCCGCCCGAGACGCGCGATACAGGGACTCGATCATCCCGGCATCGACGAGCGCGTTGAGCTTTGCCCAAATGGCCGCCGGCCGGCCGGCCGTGGCATGCGCGATCTCGGCCTCGATGAGCTCGATAAGCTTGGCCCTGATGCCATCGGGTGAGATTGCCAGCTTTTCAAGACGCCCCGGGTAGGCATAACCGGTGATGAAATTGAACAGCCGGGCCGCATCCCGGCACAGCGCCGGATCGCATGTGAAAAACGACAGGTCAGTATAAATCTTGGCGGTAACCGGGTGATAGTTTCCCGTCCCGAAATGCACGTAAGAGCGCAGGACCTCGCCCTCGCGCCGTGCGACCAGCGAAACCTTGGCGTGGGTCTTCAAATCGACAAAGCCGTAGATGACCTGGGCGCCGGCCTGCTCCAATCGCCGGGCCCAGCGTATGTTGCGTTCCTCGTCGAACCGGGCCTTCAATTCGACAAGCGCCGTCACCGACTTTCCTGACTCGGCTGCATCGACGAGCGCATTGACAATCGGCGAATCTTCGGATGTGCGGTACAGCGTCTGCTTTATCGCAATGACGTTGGGGTCGTGCGCCGCCTGCCGGAGGAATTGCACGACGACGTCGAAGGATTCGTAGGGATGGTGAACAACGATGTCCTTGGCACGGATCGCAGCAAAACAATCTCCGCCATAATCCTTGATTCGTTCGGGAAAGCGCGGTGTGAACGGCGGAAACAGCAGGTCCGGCCGTTCCGGCGTAATCAGCTGGCGAACGTCTGAAAGCGCCACCATACCGTCGAGCACCACGACATCCTGAGGATGGCTGCCGGTTTCCTCGATCACGAAGTCCCGCAGACGGCGGGGTGTGCCACGCGAAAACGTCAGGCGAATGATCTCACCGCGCCGTCGCCGTTTGAGGGCGGATTCGAACATCACGACCAGGTCTTGGGCTTTTTCTTCAATTTCGATGTCGCTGTCGCGAAGCGCGCGAAATTCGCCGTGGCCGAGCGGTGTCATACCCGGAAACAGTTCTGCCAGGCCGACGGCCAGCAGCACGTCCTCGACGAGCGTGAAACGCACCGCCTCGCCCGGCAGGCGGGTAATCCGTTCGACGCGTTCGGGAACGAGCACCAGTGCGTTGATTTGCGAACCGTCCTCGCGGCGCAATTCCACAACCATTGCCAAGGCGCGATTAGGAATGAACGGAAAGGGGTGCGCCGGGTCGATGGCAATGGGCGTCAGCACCGGAAGCAGCCGCTCGACGAACAGCTGCCGCAGCCAGGCGCGGTCCTCGCTCGTCAGTGCTTCGTGGTCGAGGATCATGATCCCCTCGGCGCGCAGGCGCTTCTGCAGATCGGACCAGCAGCGCTGCTGGCGCTGGATGAGGCGTCCGGCGACCTCGGCAATTGCGGCAAGCTGCTGATCGGGCGTCAAGCCGTCTTCGCTCTTCACGGGAACACCGCTGGCCGCCAATTCCTTGAGACCGGCCACCCGCACCATGTAGAATTCATCGAGGTTGCTGTCGGAGATAGACAGGAAGCGCACTCGTTCCAGAAGCGGATGAGAGGGATTGCCGGCCTCTTCGAGAACGCGTTCGTTGAACGCGAGCCAGGACAGTTCGCGATTGATGTACCGTTGCGACGGCGGCGCCACGATCGCCCGGTCGGCAACGGACCGATCCATCATCAATTCAACCATTCGCAACCCTTCCGCACATCGACGCTTAGCGGCGAATTGGGCCCTCCGATGGCTCCAGGCAAGCCTCACTTAAAATCGTAGCGGGCAGCGAGTATTTGTCGAAGACCTGAAAACGGACGGCAGCATGGGCGGTAAGCGAAAATCTTTGGCGGTTGCAGAGGGAGCAAGGTTGAGCCGACGGCATGTGCATATGACACTCGCTGCGATTGCCGTCGTCGCCTCGCTCCTGGTGCTCTCGGCGGCAAGGGCCCAAGAACAATCGAAATGCGCAGCAGCGCCCCACGTGTTATGGGGCGATGGCGAGCATGACGACACGGCTGCCCTCAACGCATGGTTTCGCGGCGAAGTCGTGGTCTGGGCGGAGACAGGCGTGGCGGTCGGCACGGCAATCGCCGACCACACGTTCCGTTTGAGCTCCCCGGTCTATGTTCCTGGAGGCACGGGCCTGCGGCTCGAGCATTTTCGCATGATCTGGCCTTGGAACAATGAAGTCGTCTCGGGCGGCGCGATCGTCACCGGCAACGATCCCGCCAAGGGGGCCCGCACCGAAGGCATCAAGATGGTTGGGGCCGGCCCTGACGAGGGCGTCAACTATACGGCCCCGCCACCCGAGCCGCGCGAGCACGGGATCCCCCGACACTGCCTGACGTCGTAACGGTCTTTAGGACGAGCGGCGGAATCGCAGATCAGGCCGGCGGCGGCCTTTGCATGGCCGCTCAGCGCAGCAAATAGCTCTGCCCGGCTGCTCATGCCGGGCTGCAAGCCCTGGAGCGAGATCGGTGCAATCAAGCTCAACGTATGATGGTGCCGCGTGCACGGACAGAAATAGGTCGCACGGTTGATCGTGCTCTTGCCGCCGACGTATTTGTCAAGCTCACACTCGCAATTATTCGGCCGCCATGCTCGCGGCAAACGGCGCCGGCAGGGCCCGCTCG
Organism: Alphaproteobacteria bacterium; assembly: GCA_017353855.1. Classification (GTDB taxonomy): domain Bacteria; phylum Pseudomonadota; class Alphaproteobacteria; order ATCC43930; family CGMCC-115725; genus AP-15. Next base: position 748 of record JAFMSA010000150.1, on the reverse strand, counting down.
ACGCGCGCCAGCGGCTGCGGCCACCAGTGGTCTTCCCATTCGCTGAACACTCCTTGCAGCTCCGGCAACACACGCTCGGCAAAGAGCTTGGTGTTGTAGGCCGCGAGCTCTTTGCCCATGCTGCCGAACTGCAGGAGCAGCATCAGATGGCCGACATTGAGGTCGGCCGCGACTTCCCGCAGCTGTGCCGCGACTTCTTCCGGCGAGCCGATGATCACATAGCCGCGTTCGACAATGTCCTCCATCCGAGTCGTCGCACGCGCCTGCTGGCGAGCCTGCAGGCTGGCGGCGCGGCCTACTTGACCGATGATGCCGGCACGCTGCGTGGCTTCAGTGATGTAGCCCGGCGGCACCGCCCAGCGCGGGTCGACGCGGAGGCAGCGGCCGTAGAAGTACTCGGCCGGCTCGCGGTAGAGGCGAAAAGCTTCCTCGCGGCTCTCGGCAACGCCGACGAATTGCAGAAAGCCCGCGCGGTACGGGTTCCGGTCCTTGCCGAGCCGGTCCATCTCGTCCCAGAACCCTCGCATCGTGGCGCGCCCGTCCTTGTAGCCAAAGTAGGACAGGTAGGCGTAAACGTAATCCATCTTTGCGCACCACTGCCAGGTCTCGACCGAGCCGCCGCCCGGGATCCAGACGGGCGGGTGCGGCTTCTGCACCGGGCGCGGCCAGATGTTCACATAGCGCTGCTGGTTGAAGCGGCCGTTCCAGGCAAACGTGTCCCGCTCGGTCCAGGCGCGCAGCACGAGAT
>JAFMSA010000149.1 GCA_017353855.1 Alphaproteobacteria bacterium | reverse complement strand
GCTCGAGCGAGCGCCGGGCGAAGTCAGCGAGTTTCGCCGGTAGGCCCGACAGTACGCGCGGGCCTGCTTCGACAAGCAGGATATGCGCGGTCTGCGGATTGATATGCCGAAAGTCGCGGGACAGTGTTGCATGAGCGAGTTCGGCGAGCGCGCCGGCCATCTCCACACCCGTCGGTCCGGCGCCGACCAGCACAAAGGTTAGCAGGCGCCGACGTATTGCCGGGTCCGTGGCGGTTTCCGCCTCCTCAAACGCAAGCAGCACGCGCCGGCGGATCAGTGTCGCATCGTCGATCGATTTGAGACCGGGCGCCGATCGCGGCCAATCGTCATGGCCGAAATAGGTGTATCGCGACCCGCTCGCGAGCACCAGGTAGTCATAGCTCTGAGCGGGCCCAAGCCGCGTCTCGACTTGCCGCGCCGCCGTATCGACGCCGATGACTTCGTCGAGCAGGACCGTGGCATTGTGCTGACGACGCAGGACAGCGCGGATCGGCTCGGCGATATCCGCCGGCGACAATGCGGCGGTGGCGACCTGATACAGCAGCGGCTGGAAAAGGTGGTAGTTGTGGCGGTCGATCACGGTGACGCCGGCCGCTGCGTGCGACAGTGCCCGTGCCGCCTCAAGCCCCCCAAATCCGGCGCCGACGATGACGACGCGCGGCGGGCTGCCGGTCCCCGGCGCCTGCCGGCCCGTGGGGATCTCCGTCGCTGCGTCCGTCACCGCGGCTCCTCGGCCAACTGGGGTCTGGGGGCTAACGGATCTGCGGCTCGAAAGTCCGACAATCGGAGACAACCTCGCTGAGCGAGGACCTGGCCTTTCGGCTTTGGGGCAGCACCGATCGCTGCGGCAAGGGCCCGGCACTCGGGGAAGCTACTCGCGCAACCCCGCCTGTGTCGCCGTCGGCGGCTTCGAGATGAACAAAACGCGCGCACCGTGCATGATCCCGACAATTCCCGCAGCAAAAGAACGTGCGACACGATAACCGTGACGTCGAACGGATCGTTCCGGGAATCGAACGGCGTGAACGGACCCAAGTGCCGCAAGACGACGCCTCGTTCGCAGACCGTGTGTCAATCGCCGCTCCGTCCGGCCCCTTGCGAGGATCGGGCCCTGACGTGTCGCGAGAATGGCCGCCGCCGGCCATCGCCGCGGCGACAACGGGTCGGACGGCCCGCCCAGCGCGGACCGTGCCGGCGGCGGCCGCTAACGGCCCGTCCGGCGCCGGGCCCAGCGTGGCCGCGCGAAAGGTTGCGCAAAGTTGCGACGGTCCGCACGCCAGGCCGGATCATTTCGGTCGCTCCGCTCGGGCGCGAGCGCAAGCCGGCCGAGGTAAACCGTCGCCGCAAGCGCCCGGTCAGAACCCCGAACCCGGACGTGCGAGAAATCTTGGCCGGGTGCGAAGCTGCGAACACGAACTTTGGACGCGGTTGCGTCGCAGGTAGATTGGCGCGCGGACAATTTCCGGGCGGAGGATGAACGGGCATGGAAGGCACGGCGGCCAGCGCGACCGATCGCCCCGATCCGGCCATCGTCGATTTCGTCGCGCGCTCGCACCTCGTGCCTCGCGACAACGAGGCCCGCTTCGAGCGCCTTCCCGGTGGCGTGTCATCCGATATTTGGCTGGTGCGCGCCGGTTCTGCGGCGTTTTGCGTCAAACGAGCCTTGTCGCGACTGCGTGTCGCCGCCGATTGGCGCGCCCCGGTCGAACGCAACACCAAGGAGGCGGCGTGGATCAAAGCCGTCGGGGCTTTTATGCCGGCAGCTGTTCCGACCCTGTTGGCCGAGGATGCCGGCGCCGGGATGTTTGCGATGGACTATCTGCCGCCACAATCCTTCACCGGGTGGAAGGGGCAGTTGCAGCACGGGCAGGTAAGTTTAGCGACCGCGGCCGATGTGGGCCGCCGTCTGGCCCGAATCCACGGCAGGTTCGCGAGATCTGTCGACGCGCCCGCCGAATTTGCGACAGATGCAACCTTCCGCGCGATCCGGCTCGAACCGTACTTACTGGCCACCGCACGCACGCATCCGGACCGGGCTGCGGCTCTGCGAGAGCTTGCGAAGACAACCGCACGCACCAAACTGACGGTCGTTCACGGCGATGTCAGCCCGAAGAACATCATGATCGGGCCGCGAGGCCCGGTCTTCATTGACGCCGAATGCGCCTGGTACGGTGACCCCTCTTTCGACCTCGCCTTCTGCCTCAATCATTTGCTGCTGAAATGCCTCTGGGTGCCCAGGGCGACTGCCCGGTTCCTGGCGGCTTTCGACGCGCTCGCGCAAAGCTACGTGGATGAGGTCGATTGGGAGCCGCACGAGCTGATCGAGCGGCGAACGGCCAAGCTGTTGCCCGGCCTTTTTCTCGCACGGATCGACGGCAAGTCGCCGGTGGAATATCTCACCGAAGACGCGGATAAGGACACGGTTCGTAGGGTTGCACGTTCGCTGCTCGCGGATCCGGCGCACAGCCTGGCAGAGATCCGACGCGCCTGGGCGGACGAACTCGGTCACCGGGCCGCCCGGGCTTGACGCGGGCGTCCCCAAAATGCGCCGAGCGACGAGAGGGCACACAGATCCCCGGGTCAAGCCGCGGGGGTCTGACCGAAAATGATCGATCGCATTCAATCCGCAATCACGCGAATGGAGCTTATGCAGGAGCCACCGGGCAATCCAAATTTGATGGACAAAACGGGAACATTTGGTTAAAATTACGATGGCTGTCTCTCCTGCACCAGATATTCGATCCGCCGTCTCACGCGCCGGTATGTACACACAGCGGCGGCTGGTGGGAAAGTTTTCGCTCCTTCTCGCGGATTTGCCCGGCCTGAGGTTAATCGGGTCTTCGATGCCGATTTGCCTGCATTCGGCTCCACGGCGGCCGCCTGAGGGAACGATCAACGAAATCGGTTGGCTGCGCGCGCGGCGCTTGCCCTTCGATCCGGGTCGCCGTCGCCGCTGCACGCTCGCGCGCGCCGCGGAAATTGCCGCCCACAACCTCACGATCACAGATGGCGAGCAATTTGGCGATGCGACATCGATAGCGATGATGTCTCCTTCCCCACGCAAGCCGGCGTTCGGAATCTCGACCCGGATCACGAGGCTGTCCCACGGACAGAGCGCAACCTTGGACGAGCCGTGGGTCGGGCGTTTCCAGGTTGTTGCCAACCGCTGCCGTGCGGGCCGCAAGGGCGACGCGCCCGCCTTTGCGCGGCCGACAGGCGCACGACGAGATCAAGCCCGCCGCGATCTTGTGCGACATCAACACCGCGGCACGCTCGCGGCACGCTTTACTCTCGGCAGTCGGTGGGCACACGTGAATGCTTTGGTCTTCAGCAGCCAGGCTCCGCCCTCACCGCAACCCCGGCAGACAAGCCCGTCGGGCCTGCGCGTCTCGAAAAGACACTCCCTGCGAGGGCCTTCGTCGCAAAGCGGCTCTGAAACTCGATCGAGGACCCGGCAAACTCTCGCTGCGGTCCGGACACGCACCGTGTGCGAGTTGTCGCCGTCGATCTGCAAGGCACGCCCCGCACCTGTCCTGAATGTGGTACGGAGGAACGGCGCAATCGCCAGGGTGAGGACCTGCGTGATACAGCTGCGGCACTCGGGTGACGCCGACATCGGCCGTGCGCGCAACATCCTCGCACGCACCTGGACGGCACTCGGGAGCGTACAGTCCTCGGGCCGTGAACGGTCCGGAATATCGCGAGTCGATTTCGCGCGGACTGTTAGGTAAGAACGGAGGCATCGGATGGCCGAACCACGCATCGAACGCATCCTCGGGCGGCGGGTTTGGGATTCGCGCGGTCGGCCGACGGTCGAGGCCGAGATCGTGCTCGACAACGGCGTGCGCGGGCGCGCGATCGCGCCGGCCGGAGCCTCGACCGGAACGCATGAGGCCGTGGAACTCAGGGATGGCGGAGCCGCTTTCGACGGGTTGGGTGTCGATCGGGCTGTCGCGAGCGTCAATGGAGAGATCGCTGCAGCTCTGGGCTCCATGCCGATCGGTGACCAGCGCGCGATCGACCGGCGGCTGATCGAGTTGGACGGCACGCCGACCAAAGTTCGGCTCGGCGGAAATGCGACGATCGCCGTCTCGATGGCAGCACTGCATGCCGCCGCGGCCGCGGTGGGAGAGCCGCTATGGCGGATGTTGGCCGAGGGCGGCACGGCTCGCCTCCCGATGCCGATGGTGCAGATTTTCGGCGGCGGCGCCCATGCGGGCCGCCGCGTGGACATCCAGGATTTCTTGATCATTCCCGTCGGTGCGACATCGTTCGACGAGGCTTTGACGATGGCGGCGCGCGTCTATCAGGCGGCGGGCAAGGTCATGGCCGACCGCGGCCGCCTGCGCGGCGTTGCCGATGAAGGCGGGTGGTGGCCGGAATTCACTTCCAATGCCGAGGCGCTCGACAGATTGCTCGAGGCGATCGAGCGCGCGGGGTTGCTCCCGGAGGACGAGATCGGCATCGCGATCGACGTGGCGGCGTCACAGTTTCACGGCGGCGGGCGTTACCGCCTTGCCGTCGACGGCGCCGAACTCGAGAGCGAGGCGCTGATCGAACTGCTGACCGGCTGGTGCGCGCGGTATCCGATCGTGTCCATAGAGGATCCGGTGGCAGAGGATGACGACGGCGGCATGACGTTCTTCACCTCCACACTGGGGCATCGTATCCAAATCATCGGCGACGATTATCTGGTGACTTCCGCCGCGCGTGTTGCGGCAGCAGCAGCCCGGGGCGCCTGCAATGCGGTCCTGCTGAAGCCGAACCAGGCGGGCACGGTGACCGAGACAAAAGCCGCGCTGGCAGCGGCGCGGAATGCCGGGTGGCGGACGGTTGTTTCGGCGCGCTCCGGGGAAACCGAGGATGTGACGATCGTCCATCTCGCGGTCGGCTGGAACGCCGGTCAGCTCAAAGTCGGCTCCTTTGCGCGCTCGGAGCGGATGGCGAAGTGGAACGAGGGGCTGCGCATCGAAGCGGCGATGGGTACTGCGGGTGGTTTTGCCAGATGGGGTACCGGATGAAAGCGGTGCTGCAATATCGCGCCAGTCCGGAACTGCGCCGCCGGATCTGCGCGCTGGGGTTGTCGACCGTCGTCGTTGAGGAAGGCGATAAGGACACGTTTCGGCGCGAAATGGGCGATGCCGAGGTGTTGTTGCACGTGCTCGAGCCGGTCACATCCGAGGTGATTCATACCGCGCCGCGGCTCAGGCTGATCCAAAAGATCGGGATCGGCGTCAACACGATCGATCTCGACGCCGCCCGCCGGCGCGGCATCGCCGTGTGCAACATGCCGGGGACGAACACTCAGGCCGTCGCGGAATTGACGCTGCTGCTGATGTTGGCGACGCTGCGCCGTCTGGCGCAACTTGACAGTCAGACGCGAGCCGGCAGGGGTTGGGAGTTCGATCCCGATTTGCCGGACGATCTCGGCGAATTGTCCGGGCGCACTGTGGGCCTCGTCGGGCTTGGCGCCGTCGCCCGTAGGCTCGTGCCGATATTGCGGGCGCTCGGCGCGGACGTCCTGTACACGAGCCGACAGGCGGTGTCGGATGCGCCCTGCCCCTTTCTGCCGCTCCAGGACCTGCTGCGGGTGGTTGATCTGCTCTCGCTGCACTTGCCGCTTAAGCCGCACACGGAACGGCTTATCGACGGCGCCGCGCTCGCGGCAATGAAACAGGGCAGCATCCTGATCAACACCGCTCGCGGACCGCTCGTCGACGAAGCCGCTCTCTGCGAGGCCCTGGAGCGCGGCCACCTTCGCGGTGCCGGGCTTGACGTCTTCGCCCGCGAACCGGTCGAGGCGGACAACCCCTTGCTGAGGTTGCCAAATGTCGTCGTGACCCCTCATCTCGCCTGGCTGACCGCCGAAACGTTGGAGCGCAGTCTGAGGGTAATCGCCGAGAACTGCCGCCGGCTGCGCGCCGGCGAAGCATTATTGCACCGGGTCGCCTGATACGGCGCAGGACGCTGCTTTATCCGACACGGATCGAGAACTGGCAGGGCTGCCCATCCTGACCGCAAGGCAGCGGTTTCCCCTCACGGTCGGTAATCTCGACGGTCCAGACGCCCGGTGAGACGGTGTCCTTGCGCGCCCAGCTGTGCCATTGAAAGAAGCCTTGGCGGCGGACCTGCTGCTCGAGCGCATCGGTCAAGCCCGGCCGGCCTATCGTCAAATCCGTGACCAGGCTCGGTGCACCGCCCGACCCCGTTTCAGCTTCTCGAATCCAACGCACCTGGATTGTCAGCGGGCGATCGGCCCGCATAACGTCGATGGCGGCCTGCGTGCCATCGAGGATCATCGACAGGTAGAGGGGCTGCCCGGCCGCAAAACCGCTCTGCGGCGACGGACCAACGGGTTGTTCGGAATCGTCGGCGAGTTGCCAGCGCTCCACACGGACTGCGGATACGAGAGCCGAAGATGGCGTGGAAGGCTTGTTTTCAGCCTCGGAGGCTGGCGGGGACGACGGGCCGCCGGGTTCTGCAGCGGAAGGTTCTTCGGGAGGTTCCGGTTGCGCGGCAGCGGTGATCACCGCCGAAGGGTCCGCGACTGGCACGGCCGGCACGGATGCCCTGTCCGGTTCTAATTTCTTCTGCGGTACCCAACCTCCACCGATCACGAGGCCGGCGCCAATCGCCACGGCACAGATACCAAGCCGCCAAAGGCCAGTTGCTATCCTTTTGACCCAGAGCATCGCATCCTCGCCTTGGATGAGCATACGGCGCGGCTCACACTCTAGGTAACGCTTGACGGGCGAAGCCGTCCCTCTGCGTCAGCAACACCAGGGATGGTGCTGCACGAGGCCGGTTTGCGCAGCGCGGCCATTTTACGGCCCGAATCAGCTTTTAGATGCCCAGCTATCCGATCGTGAACGGGGCGAGCGGAGGCCGCAGGATGTTGAGCCGCAGAGAACTTGTCGGAGGGTTGGCCGCCGTCGCGGCGGTGCGCCGGCGCGGCGCGAGACGGTCGCCTTCACCCCCCTCGCCGCCTCCGCCCCCGCCTAACGAGCCCAATCTGGCGCGCATTCTGCGCACCAAGAGATTGAGGGTTGCTGGTTTGACCGGCGAGGAGCCCTATTCTTACAAGGATCCGGCGAGCGGCAGTTGGGCTGGCATTTACATCACGATGGCTCAAAATTTGGGAACCGATCTCGGGATCGAAATCACTGTCGTCGAATCGAACTGGGCCGACCAGGCGGCAGACGTCCACGCCGGCAAGGTCGATCTGTCATATCTTAGTCCAACCACCCAGCGCGCCATGTCCGTCGATTTCGCCAATCCGCTCTTTTACGACACCTATGCGATCGTGGCGCGCAAGGGCTGGGCCAAGAACAGCTGGGCGGAAATCAATGCGCCGGAGACGGTCATCGCAGTCGACAGCGGATCGGCTCGCGAGGAGGCGAGCCGGCGTTTCGCGGGCAACGCCGCGATTACCGGGTTCAAGACGCCAGACGAGGCGCTGGCTGCAGTCCGCTCAGGCCGCGAGGACTGTTTGGTGACGACCGTCCTGCACGCGCTGACGGCGCTGAAAAAAGACCCGCAGCTGGGCCAGCTGATCGTGCCAAGCCCGCACCTGCGTGCCGCTATCTGCCCGGCGATACCTTATGACAGCGACCGGCGCTTCCGCGGCGTTGTCGATGCCTGGACCGAAAGCAATCGTGGATTTGGCCGGATCCGGGAATGGGTTCTCGCCGATCTCGCCAAATCCGGGATCGAGCCGGGCGACCTGCCGCCGGAAATTTCATTCTGAGGGTGCGCGAACCGCCCGGTCGAGCTTTTCGCGAAGCCGAGCGAGCCTGTATCCGAGCGCGAGATATTCGCCCCATGACGAGCGGTCGACAGCGAAGGCCGCGGCATCGCAGCCGTACTGCTCGCGCAAATAGGCGGTGACGACCGAGTCGACCGGAATTCGGCTGAAATCATGCAGCAGCATGCGACAATGCGCAGCAGCGTAGGGGCCAATGCCGCTAAGGCTCATCAGATAATCGTGACCCAAGCGCGCGCTCAGACCTTCCCCGGAGGCGCTGATCGCACCGTCCTCGAGCATACGGCGGGTGGCGAGGATGATCGTCCGAGCGCGAAACCCGAGTTTTGCGCGCTCGCGCAGCAGTTCCTCGCCGTAATCGAGCAGCGCCTGCGGACCGGGAAACGCGCCGCCGCCCGGTTCATCGACCAGTGCTGCGGCCATCCGGCAGGTCGCCGGCCAATTGGCGTTGATGGTCAGCACGGTCTTGACGAAATCTTCGTGAAAGGTCGATCCACGCAACATCCGGCCGCCGCCCGCCTTGATCAGCACCGCCGCGTCGGGCAGCGCCGTGATCGCCATTGACGGCTCCCAATCCGCGGAAAGCCAGCGGCTCAC